>CAZAGP010000286.1:0-6276 GCA_964484575.1 uncultured Candidatus Bathyarchaeia archaeon
CGGAGGTCATCTGTACGATACAACCCTCCACATGCTGGACATGGCAAGATGGCTATTCGGTGAAGTCGCTGAAGTGAGGTGCCGAGCCGAAGCAAATGTATACCCCAAAATCCTGAACGATTTCTGGATAACACTGCAACACCAGTCCGGGTTGGAAGTCCCCATCTTCTCGTCAGGACACGCCTCATGGATAATCCCATTCGAACGAGTAGAAGTGATTGGCGACCACTGCTGCGCAATTACTGAAGAACTAAACCGCATTAGCTACACACTAGGCCTGGACCTCCCAACACAAACAGAAGAATTCCATTACCTCCCCATGACAAGTACATGGGGAGTAGAAGAGGAAGATCAACTCTTCATAAACGCATTGATCGGAAAGAAGAATCCGCCCGTCACTGTCGAAGACGGTTACAAAACAATCGAAATAATTGAAGCATGCTACAGAGCGAACCAGACTGGAAAAACCATCCAACTGCCGTTAGAAAGCTGATGAACCCGATGAAACCATGCCTTAACCAGGGTACGCTTAAGAGCACCCCGACGGAAGCCTTCATCCGAATCGCAGTTGAATGAGATGAAAGAGGAGGATAGAAGCCGAATCTTCATCGTACACGTAAACGACTCCGAACCCGGCGAAAGATCTAACCTCCTAGACGCGAATCGTCTCTACCCCGGCCAAGGAGTAATTGACCTCAAAGCACTTACAACCCGCCTCTCTAAGTTGAAGTATGATTGGTTTTCTGAGCCTCGAGCTACTCAGACCCTCATATTGCGAAGAAGACCCAGAGAACGTCGCCGTCACTGGCCGAGAATCCATCAGAAAAGTCTTCGGAATTTAACGCGCTCTCCAACCAGCACCCCTGAATAACCTGCGAGGGTTACGCATGGCCGACAGACTCTCATCAAAGCAGAGGCTACTGTCAACAATCAATCATTCAGAAGTAGATCATGTTCCATTTTGCCAAAAGTTCTGGCAACGTCGATACCTCTCCAGTCAAGGAGACGGGTGGAGGGACCAGTTCGAACGAGTTACAAAGACGACGAATCTAGGATTAGATGACACCGTAGGGTTCGATATACCTCGAACGTTCTCCCCAGACGTTAAGATTACTCGTCATAAAGAGGTATTACCAGGAGAATCGCGTGCTCTCCTATTCCAGGAATATCACACGCCGAAAGGCACGCTCAAGCAAATTGTAACCCAGACTGCCGATTGGCCCCATGGAGATAACATCCCCCTATTCACCGATTACGTAGTCCCGAGAGGTCGCTCGAAAAAGTACTTGGTGGAGACTCAAGAAGATGTTGAAGCCCTCTCCAGCTTATTCTCAGAGCTAAGCGAGATTCAACTCCGCAAGTTTGAAGATCACGTGAGCCAGGTGAGAAAATTCGCGAGCCAGAATGAAGTCCTAATCGAATGCGGAGACACGTTGGCCAGCCCGAATTGGATTGACGGTGACAGCATCTTCTTGGGCGATGCGCTAGGCTGGCTTTGCGGGTTAGAGAACTCCGTTATGATGGCCGCCAAGAATCCTGATCTGTTACATGCTCTTCTCGACGTGATCTCAAATTGGAGCTTACAATCCATCCGACTGATCACCCAGTTCGGAGGCTGCGACATAGTAGTGCACCGAGGCTGGTATGAATACTACTGGTCGCCGAAACTATACAGAACTTTTCTTGCTCCAAGAATAAAGAAGGAGGTGGACCTCGCTCACCGTGCAGGAGCAAAATACGGTTACATAATGACAACTGGCTTACTTCCCTTCCTGAATATTTTCAAAGAGATGGGTGTCGACATACTATACGGGGTTGACCCAGTACAAGGCGGCGCGAATCTGAAGAGAATTAAAGAAACGATTGATGAACGGATGTGCATTTGGGGTGGTGTCAACGCCGCAGTCACACTCACCGGAAACAGGCAGGGAGTCGAGAAGGCCGTGCAGGATGCTATCACCATCTTGGCACCTGACGGCGGCTTCATCCTTGGAGCCGTAGACACACTATACGAGGACACGATTTGGGATAATTTCCTCACGATGATTCAGTCTTGGCGTAAAGCTTGCTCATAGACCTCTGCGCCCCAGAGAACTAGTCATCTTTTGGCAGGTTCGTAACGTCTGTTTTCCTCGCTACAGGTGGAATAGGGAACCTTCCTGTAAACCGATTTCTTCCCTGAACATGACATGACGTAAATGTTTACGGTCAGACTTGTCGGTGAGGCACTAATGGACAGTCTATTTTACGGGGTTTCACAAGCCGACTCGTTCGTTAAATCGTGTGATCAGTTCATCTACTTTCGGCGTCAGTTTCTGAGTTTCGCCCCAGTACGATTCGTAATCGTACCATTGACTGTTCAAGTCCTTGACATCAAACATTTGTTGCTCAACCCAGGTGAAGTACTTCAAATGATGTATTCTCTTTCTGTCATAGTAGTTTAGTTCCATCATTGAGTCAGTCTTTAAGGCGATTAAGTGTCTGTGAAAGTCCCGATTCGCCAACTTTTCCTTGTAGACGCCTTGCCTTTCACGCGCCTCTTTCAGTCTTGACTGATACAGTTCCATTGAGTCTGTAAATACAGTCAGAACCATATCGCTTCGAGTCAACTCATAATATTTCGCGAATTTGATTGCCATGAGTACGTTTGCTATGCTGGAAATTCCTAGCAGGTCAAGCTTGGAGACTAGTTCCTCGGAGACCCCGATCTCCCGAATGAGGTAATTGCGGCCCTCAGGTTCGTTGAGCAACCTCAGTAGGTTCATCGTGTCGTTATCATCGATTCCAATAACTAAGTCCGTATTTCTAACGTTGTGAATCCATGGTACGTGTTTGTCCCCAATCCCTTCAATTCTGTGAGCACCGTAACCGTTGAGTAGCAGGGTAGGACATTGCAGTGCTTCTCCCGCCGCGATTTTGGAATTCGGATACACCTGTTTCAAGTAGTCCCCGGACGCGATAGTGCCCGCTGATCCGGTTGTGAAGCATACGCCTCTGAACTGGCCTCCCGCTATCTCGTTCTTGATTACTTCCTCCATGGCGTGGCCCGTGACATCATAATGGAATAGGTAGTTTCCGAACTCGGCAAATTGGTTGAATACGAAGATATCCTTACGTGAGCGTTTGAGCTCCCATACCTTGTCGTAGATCTCCTTAACGTTACTTTCGCTTCCTGGCGTAGCTATTATTTCGCCTGCAACGGTTCGCAACCATTCGAATCGTTCCGGTGACATTTGCTCTGGAAGGATCGCAATGCTCTCACAGCCAAGGAGTGTCGCGTCATATGCGCCTCCCCTGCAGAAGTTTCCAGTACTCGGCCAAACCGCCTTGTGCACCGTCGGATCAAACTGGCCCGTAACAAGTGGTGGAACGAGACAACCAAAAGATGCTCCAACCTTATGTGCCCCCGTCGGGAACCATTTGCCAACCAACGCAACTATACGGGCTTCAACACCGGTCAGTTCAGGCGGCAGCTCGATATAGTTAGGTTTAGGTCGGAAGAGACCGCCTTTAGATGTAGGTTCATTCTTCCAAGTGATCCTGAACAAGTTCTGTGGAGCAACATCCCATAATCCGGTTTGTCTAAGCTCACCCCTTATCTTATCAGGCACATTTTCCGGATTCTTCAGCTGAGAAAAAGTTGGGATGACAATTTTGCGGAGTCGACACCTCTCAATCGTCCTTTTGAGCCCTTCCTCATTGACCTTCAAGTCAATCAATCTTTCAGCCTTCGAATACAATTCAGTGCAGTGCGTCTGACTAGCCGTGAGTCACCCGTACCCTCTACATTTAATGTTATAGTTCTGCTTCACATGCGAAATTAACGGCTACGACGAACTCTGGATTAGAAGGCACTCGCTTATAACACACCTTTCAGTTTGCAATTGGGATTGAGATATGCTGAACACTTTGAAATCGCAGTTGAAGAACGGCAAGACGCTTTTTGGCGTAACGGTCACGATCGGAAGCCCAGAGGTTCCGTATGCCCTTGGCAGTCTTGACTTAGATTGGATCAACTTCGACAGTCAACACTCGGTGCTGAATGATAGTACGATTTCAGAAATGATCCAAGCACTGGGCCACTCTAAGCCTGTGCCTATCGTCCGAGTTCTGTCAAACGAGCTCGGTCACATTAACAAAGCCTTGGATATGGGTGCCCAGGCAGTGATTGTTCCACTAGTTAACACGAAGTCGGAGGCAGAGAAAGCCATTCGAGCAGCCCGATACAAGCCACCAGGATCACGAAGTTATGGTTATCGCGTCTCACTGAGGGACCCTGAGTATACTGAAACCGCGGACGATGAAATCATGATTATCCCGCAAATTGAAACAGCGCTTGCTCTACAGAACGTGGAGGAGATTGTCACAGCAGAAGGAGTTAACGCAGTTTTCCTTGGACCTTATGATCTGTCAATGTCCATGGGCATATTCCGTCAATTTGAAAATCCGGCCTTTCAAAGGGCAGTTGAACTGTTCGTATCCGCCTGCGAGGCTCACAGCGTAACGCCTGGGCTACTCGCTCCGACTGGTCCAGTTCTGAAAGAAGTTAAGCGCCGATTCAAGATGATCTCGCTTGGTGGAGACGTAAACTTCCTGACCAGAGGAGTCGGGGATGCGATTAAGTTGGCCAAACAGTGAGTGCTCACTTTCTCACTTGCGAAACCTGCATTGTGCTAATCCAACGATTCACATAAGACATGTAGTTCATTAATCGCCTCCGACCTATCTTTGAAGTCAGGTTGCATGGCAGATTGCATAAAGGTTTGAAACCGCAAATTCTCGTGCTGATGTTAGCTGGACTTCTCTGCGTCTTAGGTAATTCAGGGGTCGCCTATGCGCAGTACGTGCCGTGCAACATTTTGAATCTGGCCCCTACAGGCCCGCCCACAGTGGAAGCGGGGCAAACGCTCCAAGTAACTACTACCGTGACCGGCTCCTGCGATCAAAGTTTGTTCTACGCGGTTAGAGTAGATCTAGTTGATGGGCGGACTTCACAAGTATTGTCCTCCGTTGTTTTCCCTTACGCCCCTGTATCTCCAGTCTTCACAGTCTCGATTACAAACAAGGCGACCGCGCCCACAACTTTGGGAGCTTGGGTACTACAGGTGAATGCGTACTTGATTGCTGCAGTAAACGGTGCAGTCGTTACTTCATCACACCTACTGTTCAACGTTGACGTTGTTCCCTATGCTCCAACTCCAACGACAACCGAAGAGTTGACTACTAACTCGACTACGACTCTTTTCATGATACCAACAAATTCGACAAGTCAGACTTTAAGCAATGAAACGTCGCTTGAGTCATCCAGTACCTCCACTGCGCTGGAGACCACTAACCAGAACAGTACTTTACTTAGTGTCGCGGCTATTGCTCTCGTAGTTGTAGTGATCCTGGCATTCATCATAATGTCAAAACGTAAAGGTTCAGCGGTTCGAAAACCAGAGCCGTCTCAGGCACTCAACGCAAAGTATTGCACACACTGCGGAACTAGACTCGACGCGGCTGACCAGTACTGCGGCCATTGCGGCACGAAACAGTCGTAAAGTCTAGCGACTCTCAAGAATCGCGTCGCGCACTTCCTTTTCTTCAAAACTGAGAGTTTCATCGCAAAGAAACTGTAATGCATTAGTTACTTCAGAAACTGAATCGGCGCCCGATACTCGAATCTTCAGAATGTCTATTATACCGGCTAAAACTTTCCTCCTTATTCCAGCACGTATCTGACGTTCTGAACTCGACATCGGGGAGTGCAATGGTTCGCTAGGCTCAGCTTTACTCTTCGAACGGAGTTTTCGATTTCTCTTGATAAGTTGATCTAAGTACTCGATTTCCTTCTTCGTAAGTAGCCCGGACATATCTCACGGATTACCTGACTTGGCCGATTAACGTTCCTATCAGAAACCTGTTTCAATTCAAGTCTAAACGGTTACTGATTGAGGTATAATGTGCAAGCCCTGCGAAGTCACGTGAAGCCTCATTAGATTATTGGATGATCTTCGAGATAAATCGTACTTTAAAATTATCAGAGAGAAAAATTCTAGTACTCTCACACTTATTAATTGAGTGCAAAAGATGCATGCTCATGCCAGACAAGAAGTTCACGAAGATCTTCTACGCGACCGACTTACATGGTTCAGGGAAATGTTTCGATAAGTTGCTCAGCGCAGCCAAATTCTACAAGGTAGATGTGCTAGTTCTTGGAGGCGACATTACCGGTAAGATGCTTGTCCCAATAATGGATGCTGGTGACGGGTCCTACAAAGCCGACTATATGGG
>CAZAGP010000287.1:0-4439 GCA_964484575.1 uncultured Candidatus Bathyarchaeia archaeon
GCCTCCTTCTCTGCCTTTGCTTTGTAGCAATTTGGGCAAGAAATAAAGGGCATACGCCGTCCACCTTTCCATTTAACGCGCATCATTTGAAAACCGCATTCAGGGCAACGTCTCTCAATGAAATCCAAATGTGCCATCCGAGTGGGTGGTAGAGGCAACGAAAATGTGCACCCGGCCCTGACTTTATGGCCAACGAAACGTTTTCCGTTCCTTCCGCTTATTCGAACCAAGGCCTCACCGCACTTTGGGCACGGCACAGCCAAAGTGACCTTATCCATCCACATATCCTGGACAATTGAAGTGAGTTCTGATCCGATCTCCTGCTCTTTCATCTTCAAATCCTCGAAGATCGGCTTCAAATATTCAATTGTCGAGCGTACTATATCCTCTCTAGTCTCGTTTCGAAGCTCTATTTGTTCGATCTTATCCTCAAGCTCGCGCGTAAACTCAACGTTCACTATTTTTGGGCAATAGCTTGCTAGAATTTCGCTTACACGAAATCCTAGAGGGGTGGGGACTATACTTCGATTATCCTCGGTTAAGTAACGACGATCATAGAGGGTCTGAATGATATCAGCTCGGGTTGCCTTTGTCCCAATCTGCGCGTCCTCCATAGCTTTTAGGAGAGTGCTTGGATTGTAATGAGGTAGAGGCTGCGTGTATTTCTCTTCATATTCTATCTTTTCAACAGGAATCTGTTGTCCTACTTCAAGTGGGGGGAGTGAGGTGTCATCGAACTTCGCGTATCGCCCATATAGTTGGAGCCACCCCCTGCTGATAATGCGAGACGCTCGTACGAAGAACTTGTACGCTCCGATCTGAATTGTTGCTTTATCGCTTTGCCTGGTCGCAGCTTCGCCGAACGTGGCAAGGAAACGCTTCACGATTAAGTCGAATAGTTTCTGCTCTTTCGAATCCATTTTTCCATGCACTGTTCCAGTAGGGTAAATCGCTGGATGAGCTGGGTCGTACTTTGTACCTTCGTTCGGGACTAAGCGTTTCACCGCTAGAAGTCTAGAAGTCTCAGTTCGGTAGGATTCGAGCCTGTTCAATCCGCGCAATATCTCTTCGTATTTGATCGAGGGCGGAAGCTTCTGACTTGATGTCCTCGGGTACGAGATGAGTTGGCCAAGGTACAAGTGCTCAGCAACTTTCAAGGTCTCCCTAGGTACAATTCTGAAATGGCGGTAAGCTTCCGTTTGTAGAGTTGATAAATCGAAGGGAGTTGGCGGAGGTAACCTACTAACGTGTGATTCTATTTTCTCCAGCCTTCCGCTCTTTCCGTTACATTCGTTAACGACTGTTTGAGCTTCCTGTCGAGTGCCGATTCGGTCAAGTTCGTATTCGGCTTCAACGCTCTTACCGTCGATATCGACTGTTGTCTTTATTGTCCAGTATGGTATGGGCACAAAACACTGTATCGCTCGTTCTCTCTCCAGAACGAATCTCAAAGTTGGACCTTGCACACGACCGGTGCTGAGTGTGAAGTAACGCCTGCCCGCCTTCACAAGGGATTGTGTGAGTGCTCGTGATAGGTTGATGCCGTACAGCCAATCAACTTCATGTCGACACATTGCGGCTTGCACAAGTTCGAAATCCAGATGTGGCGCAACTCTCGAATACGCCTCTCGTAACTCTCCGTCGGTCAGCGTAGAGAATTTCATACGCTGCGCGCCCTCATCCGCACCATTACACGCGTATTTCAGGATCGTATAGCCTACGAGGGATCCTTCCAGATCATAATCACATGCATTGATGAATCGGTCTGCGCGTTTGGAGACTTCCGATATGGCGCGGACCCATTTCTCCTGCCGCATCTGACCCCGTTCTACAAGATACTTAGGTTTCCAGCTGAAATCCCAAACTGGATATTGCGACCTCTCCTTTACTTGGGCTGCGACAGCGTAGAGATGACCCAGTGCAGAGCAAACTAGTATTCGCTCATTCTTGTTATGGACCTCGAAGAAAGGAACACCCTGGACAGTCAACCTTTTCGGATTACCCTCTTCACATAGGGCTTCGGCGACGTGTAATGCCGCATCAGGCTTTTCCGTTACGATAAGCGTGGTGCCCGATTTCAAGCGAACATCTGCCTACGTCGAGTGTAGCTCATTACTTCCCTTACAGCATGACCAATCTCCGGACGCTTCTCCAATTTCGAATAATACGTCTCCTCAGCAAGATCACCAAATGCTTTGGACCACGCTCTGTAGCCGTCGTGAAGATTCCGTAAAGCCGTAGCATGGAACTCGCACAATTGATCGCCGGTTCGTCTGCGTCTCTCACAAAGGGAACAGAGTTCCGACATCCGCCGGACACCTCGTTACTGGCTGCGCGCGTTGAATTTAGGGATTATTGGAAGATTTGAGTATAAATTGACCCATAACCTATTTTCTGATCCGCTTTGGACTCCTACCGAAGAATAGGGCGGAGAGAACCATGCACAACAAGGCTGCGAATTGAGAGATCGAATACTGCCAGATTTGGTCTAACTCCATCATAGACTGATCATTGTTCAAAAGATATACCCCTAAATCGCGAACTTGGGAAATACTGCTAGCACTACTCAATCTTGCCCAGAACCAATTCGAGCCAATGATGTACGGAATGTAAAGCACGCAAACGAAAATTGCAATTGAAAGCACGATAGCGCGCATCAGACGAACGCTTGAGAGTGTGTCGCGTTCAAGTGCTACCCGCCTCGGAAAAATCGTGAATGACACCTCATACCATACTACGAAAGATACAAACAGTACCCCCACCACAGGGAGCCATTGAATTGGAATCGGGACCTTGATCATATCAAAAACGAATTTGTGAATTTTCGGATCAAATCCCTTTGAGGTCATATAGGCCAAGTAGAACCAATCCAACAGGAATATTACTGCAGTAGATCCGACTATAGTGAGCACCCTTGTGGATGTTGGATTTTTCGACACTCATGCGAACCTCTTTATTCCGGCAATCGTGCACGGGATGCTATAAAGAATTGTTATCTCATAGCTGAATTAATTGTAGGATAGGTAAAGATGAGTAGACGAGTCGAACCTGAGATAGTCGGACGTGGTACATGGCTGGACATGGTTGCCTACCGTATGCTATTACGTGAGGAGAAGATCGGAAGAAAACCCACTGTTCTCAGAACAGAAAGTGGGCTGGGCGCTTCCGGAATTCCCCACGTCGGAAGCCTAGGGGATGTCATTAGAGCTTACGGCGTCAAACTCGCTCTCGAGACTCAAGGCCGAAACTCAGAATTCATCGCCTACTCAGATGACATGGATGGCTTAAGAAAAGTTCCAGCAGGCATGCCAGACTCTCTGAAGAAATACCTCGGCCATCCAGTCTCATCGATTCCAGACCCTTTCAACTGTCACGGTAGCTATGCAACTCACGTGAACTCGCTTCTTAGAGAGGCTATGGATAGGTGCGGCGTCGACTCCAGCTTCCATTCCGCAACTGAAGACTACCGGAAGGGGCTATTCAACGAACAGATCCGAAAAATTCTGACCAATGCGGATCAGATAGGTCGCATAGTGAAGGACGAGGTGGGGCAGGACAAGTACACTCTGATACTTCCCTACTTCTCAGTATGCGGTTCATGCGGACGGATTTACACCACCCAAGCACACGAATTTGAACCTAGCACCGACAAGGTCCTGTACGCGTGCGAAGGGTCCGGAGAGATCAAAGGCCAATCAATTGAGGGTTGCGGGTACAAAGGTGAAGTCGACATAAAAGAGGGGCGTGGCAAACTACCCTGGAAGGCGGAGTTTGCAGCCCGATGGGACGCGCTGAAAATAAATTTCGAAGCCTACGGGAAAGAGCTTACCGATTCTGTACGGGTTAATGACAGAGTATGCGAAGAGATTCTTGGATCCCCTCCTCCCTTCCACGTTCGATACGAATTGTTCCTTGACAAAAGTGGGGAGAAGATTTCCAAATCCAAATCTGCCCTAGATGTGATCACGCCGCAAACCTGGTTTAGATACGGACCGCCCGCATCCCTTAATCTGCTTATGTTCAAGCGAATCACCGGTGCACGAAATCTAGGTGTCGAAGACATACCTGGCTACGTAAACGAACTAAACTATCTTAACGACGTATACTTTGGCACTCGCACAATTTCGGACAGTAAAGAATTTGCCAAACTGAAGGGACTATTCGAATACACATATTTCCTAAAGCCTCCTAGCCATCACGCCACTTACGTTCCATACAACCTGCTCGTCTACCTAGTAGCCATATCACCCGCCGAGAAACGACACGAGTATGTTGAATCCAAGCTTCGCGAGTACGGGTACGTGAAGACTAGTATGCCGGTAGAGATTGAGGAGGAGTTACAGTATGCTGCCAATTGGGCTGAAGATTTCAAAACAATTACCGAGTCAACACTACAACTAACAGGACCCCAACGGTTAGCAGTGGAAGATCTAGTCGAA
>CAZAGP010000288.1:0-5491 GCA_964484575.1 uncultured Candidatus Bathyarchaeia archaeon
GCAGATTGCGTGATGGTTGTCACGCGTCTACTCGATAACGATGTGGAATTGGCTTGAGCATTCGAGATCCGATTGTCTCTGATGGTTATTCCCAATAATGTACGAATTGTTGAATCGATTATGGACGGCTTTTTCAGGAAATCTGTTGCAGACTTCGTTTTTCTCCCTCCGCCGGTATTATCCGGGTCAGGTTCTGAGGGTCGACGGCGCAAACCGTCCTCTCAGCCGGGAATCCCCAGCTCCCCCTGCACCTTTCAGTTTAGAATCCTACTAACTGAGATTTAGACTTAACTTGCTATCTACTCGTCATCGTTAGATATCGCAATTGCTTCAGACTTGAGCGAAGGGCTTTTGAATTGAGCTTGGATAAAACCGTCAACGTAGGTTTGAGTCAGAGCGGAGTTTGAGGTGGGTAAGTCCCACCTCCCGGCACCAAACAGCTAATCTCACTGCCTGTTGATTCCAGCATACTTGGCGTCTATAGTGACTTTGTGAACATCAATTGCTGAAGACGCGTACAAAGTTATGAAAGGTTCCGGCTTTGAACTCTCGCCGGCTAGGATTGAACCGGAAGTACTGCCCAAATCTGTAAAGTATACTGCATTGTCGTCGCTTACGATTGCTGCGTGGAGTCTGGACGGAATCACTTTTACTCGACTATCATACTGCTCAAGTTCGGTTTCTTCAGTCACAGACCAGCCGATAAGTCTTGAATCTGGTGGTTCGCGTCTACCTAAAATGTAAACGTTTCCGCTTTCGATCTTCAGGTTACCGATATTTCCTGATACGATCCTCCGTGAGTCTCGGTAGAATATCGGAGTAGTTCGTCCGAGGATTATGATCACTGGATCTATCGTTCCGCTAATCTTGTAAGGTGGATATGCTTTGACGGAGTGTTCTCCGTACTGGTCTGTGTAACTGCGATAGGCATGATCGAAAGTACCATACCTCTTTCTGAATTCGGATATAACAGTCGAAAGTTTCGATTGAATCCGAGTCGCATCCACCGTAATCTGTAGAATGATGCGATTTAGGACTAATTAAGTCTGGTAGTGAAGTTAGAGCTGTATACTGCCTAATTTATCGAATTTGTCGCTCGGATTCTTGCAGTTCGGATTTGGTATCAATGCCGATGCGTACCGCCAGCCTGTAGGAGATTTCCTAGGGCTCCGAAAAGGGGCAAAAATCATCAGTCCCATGACTCTTTCAGAGTTCTGACTGAATATTCTGCTTGCGAGAGAACGTGCGATCGTTATCTTGTTGACTGCCTTTCTTCTGTCTGGTGAAGACGAGGCTGAAAGAACGACCATGGATGGCTCTTTTCTGGGTAACTGTTTAAGCGAGTGGGCGTGAAGTCGCATGATCTCTCTCAGAAAACTTTGTCGCTGAGAAATGTTCCCATGACGATTTCGAGCGCCATTCCGTGTCTTGACTTCGATATAGGTCCAATCGTGGTCCAGCGAGATAGCTAGGTCTGATTTCTTTCCGCCTGGGAGAGTTGGTTCAGATTTGACGGCGATTCCGCGCTGAGAGTAAGTGCGAGTTAGGGCGGCGACGACTGCATCATGATCGAAGTTTGACGCATACCTTGGGGTGAACACAACGATGTCGTTATGCACGCTTAGCGGTGACCTCATTTGGTATTGGGACAACATGGGTTATTATTCGTTATCTATGCGATTCTCATGTGCCGGTTCAATAACTGAGTTCGAAAGAAATCTTTTGCCTGAACAAGCCTGGTAATTCACAGTTATATTCTGTAAGGACCTAAGCGCTAAGAGGCTGATCGCGTCAGCAGTCTTGTGAAGGCCTCTGCAGAACCGGAAGAATTCAACAGAGAGACGATTTACTCTAGGGGATGGAGTAATCGTTGGAATAATCTTAATCGTCATAATCGGCGCATCTTACACATTTGTTGTTCCTCACGCAACTTCGACAACCACTGTTTCATCTCAGTTACGAGATGCACCAGATTTCACGTTGCCCGTAGTCGATGAGTTCGGACTAACCGGTCAGAACATCTCGCTCACATCGTTTCACGGCAAGATCGTCTTACTCGAGTTCATGGTTCCCTGGTGTCCTCATTGTCAGAATATGGCGCCAGTCTTGGGAAGACTGTATCAACAGTTTGGTCAGAATGTCATCTTCCTCTCAGTATCAGGAGCGGGGAATGGAGCAACCGCGGACGACGCTGCCCAGTTCATTAGAACATATTCTGTGGCTTGGACTCTTGTTTACGACTCTTCAAACAAAGTATTCACGATGTATGGCGTTAACGAAACTCCAACATTTTTCTTAATAGATAAGAATGGCAAAATCGCAGTCAGCTACCCATCGGGCGAGATCTCCTATGATACGCTCGCTGCAGATCTGACTCGAATTTCCGCATAAGGCTGTCAGGGAACCATTTGCATACCGCGGTCATAGCGTACTTGTGAACTGCTGACATATCAGTTTCGTTCAATTAGCTACTGAATGTGGAGTTATACTGGTTCGAGAAAGTCGTGGTCGCGTGTAGCGGAGACTCTTTCACTTCATTACTTCGACGTCATGCGGGTAGCTCTCTTTCAAACCTGCAGACGAGATCTTCACGAAGGTCGCTTTTCCTCGGAATTGTGGGATTTTGGTTGCACCACAATAGCTCATACCAGACTTTAGGCCGCCCACGAGTTGACTGATAAGTTCCGTAGCGTTTCCCTTGTAGGGCACGAAGGCTTCAACGCCTTCTGGAACGTAATCAACTAGGCTAGAAGTATTCTCTTCATCGTTCTGTCCCGGTTCACGTGACGATCTACTAATAGACGCAGCAACGGACGCCATACCGCGGACTAGTTTGTATTTTCTACCTTCTCTCATGACTGTCATTCCTGGACTCTCTTGGGTACCCGCCAGCAAACTGCCAACCATCACTGTTGACGCTCCAGCCGCAATAGCCTTGGTGACATCCCCCGAGGTGCGTATTCCACCGTCTGCAATTATGGGTACGCCGGCGTTATCCGCCACTTTTGTGCATTCAATTATTGCTGTTAATTGTGGTACTCCTGCGCCGCTAACGATCCTTGTTATGCAAATAGAACCTGATCCAATACCCACTTTCACAGCATCGGCTCCAGCCGTTATGAGGTCCTCAGTCCCTTCCTTAGTCGCCACATTACCGACAATAAGCTCAGCATTAGGTAGTGCCTTCCGGATTGCCCGTAGCGCATCAATAGTGATATCAGAATGCGCATGTGCAACGTCAATCACAAGTGCGTCAGCTCCGGCTTTTTGAAGTGCCTTCGCCCGCTCGAGATAGTCTCCTCTTACGCCAACTGCAGCTCCGACCATTAGTTGGCCTCTTTCATCTTTTGAGGCATTAGGATGCTCCTCCAAGCTCAGAATGTCCTTACTTGTGATGAGTCCTCGAAGCTTGCCTTTCTTGTCGACTAATGGTAATTTTTCGAGCTTGTTCTTATGCAAAATTCGTTCTGCATCCTGAATGTTGATGTCGGCCGGTGCCGTAACCATGTCCCTAGTTCGGGTCATGAGTTCAGCGATTTTCTTTTCTCCGTCACGCTCGAAGAGGATATCGCGGGAAGTGACTATGCCTTGCAGTTTTCCAGTAGAATCCACAACAAGTAATCCCGTGACTCCGTATTTGCCCATCAACCGTTTTGCGTCTTTCAGCTTCTGATTAGCGCTTAGGCAGTACGGCTGATCGATAATGATACTCTCGGAGCGTTTGACTTTCAATACTTCTTCCACTTCCTGTTGGACTGTCATGAAACGGTGGATGATTCCTACTCCCCCAGCCTGAGCTGCAATAATTGCCATGGCGTGTTCAGTAACAGTATCCATTGGCGCGCTCAGAAGCGGAATCTTAAGTTCGAGATTGCGCGAAAGTTTGGAGGATGTGTCGACCTCCTTCCGCGACCGAGCAGGCGACCTTTTAGGAACTAGCAGGACATCATCGAAGGTTAGACCTTCAGTGATTTTGACCGATGACAACTCTCTCAATTCCTTCCTAATATTCCAAGACTAGCGGAACTCGAATAGCAGTGCTCCGTAAAATCCCGATTCACCGGACATCAATAACGTGCCCGTTAGTGCGCCAGACCCCACGGTCCCAATTTAAACTTGCTGCGAGCGGACACCAATTACATGGTTAAATATGCCGTATGGCATTCTTTTATTGATAAAGTTGTCATATAAACGACCAGAAGTACTCGTTGAAACCAGTTGGGTTAGCCAGCATCTGAACGATAGTTCAGTCCGGGTCGCCGAAGTTGACTATGATCCTACAGCGAACTACAACCTTGGTCATATTCCGGGCGCAGTTCTCCTAGACTGGAAGATTGATATGAATAACCCGGTGGATCGCGATATACTAAGTCAGCCTCAACTTGACGAGGTTCTAAGCAGAATAGGCTTGACACCTAGCATGAAACTCGTGCTCTATGGAGATTTCAACAATTGGTTCGCAGCGTTTGCCTTCTGGATTTTGAACTTTTACGGCGTCGAAAATGTTATGCTCATGAATGGGGGACGAAAGAAATGGATTCTCGAAGATAGGGCGATAAGTAAAGACGTGCCGGCGTATCAGCAAACTTCCTTCAAGTCGAAAATGACGAATGAGAGTGTTCGCACATATCTTGAGTACGTGAAACGGTCACTGAAACAACCCAACAAGGTACTGGTTGATGTCAGAAGCCCTGCGGAGTTCACGGGAAAAATAACGGCTCCACCGGAATATCCAAACGAGCATGCACAGCGGGGCGGACATATCCCAGGGGCGGTCAATATTCCATGGTCTCAAGCGGTCAAGGAAGATGGAACTTTCAAATCTGCGGAGGACTTAGCCAGCTTATACCAAGATCAGGGGGTTACCGCCGACAAAGAGGTGATAACTTATTGCAGGATAGGGGAAAGATCATCATTCACGTGGTTCGTGTTGAAGTACTTGTTAGGTTATCCGAACGTTAAGAATTATGACGGTTCATGGACTGAATGGGGAAATATGATTCGTAACCCTATAGAGAAAACTTAGTCACTCACCTTTTTTCACAATAAAATGTTTGAGATTCCCCTCAGATCTAGATTCCAATATAGTCTGTCCTGATTGATCCGCCCATCTCACCATCTCAATATCAGCTGTCGGGTCATCAGAGACTACGTGTATGATTTCGCCATCGGAGCACGATTCAATCATCTCGTTTAGTCTCACTAGGACAGCTGCGCACTCAACACCAACCTCCCACAACTCATGGTCTGGATAGGCTTTGAAACATCTGACGTGAAGATTCTTGATTATGGATCGAATCTTTTCTTCTGCTCCATGAGGAGCTGAGAGGCCCCGCAAATCCTGGTCTATAGGGGTGGGTTGGAGTTGAGCGAACCAACCGGAGGAATAAGGGTAGTCGTTTGCGAGCTTGGGGTGTAACACCAGCGCCTCATTTATGGCGGTTACTGTGCATGAGAGAGGGCTCTTTACGGCACCGAAATATCTCGAACT
>CAZAGP010000289.1:0-11208 GCA_964484575.1 uncultured Candidatus Bathyarchaeia archaeon
ATAGGAGAATCCCACCTGATCCTACTCTAGTTTCTGCAAGAAGAGAGAAGGACGAGATTCAAATCCTTTCAGGAGTTCACAACGATCGTGCGACAGGAGCGCCAATCGCCCTGTTGACCTGGAACAGAGATGTGAAGTCGCAGGACTACGATAAATTGAGAACTGTTCTGCGGCCGGGTCACGCGGATTATCCATCTCGCACCAAGTATGGCGATTTCAATGACCTAAGAGGTGGAGGAAGAGCGAGTGGACGAATGACTGTGGCTTTTATTATGGCGGGAACGATTGCGAAGAAGCTCCTTGAAGTGATCGGCGTCGAGGTCTTTGCACACACTGTGCAGGTCTATGATGTGAAGGTTGAAGGCAACCTATCTTACGACGTCATCAAGCGAGAGGCTTACTCTAATGCGGTGAGATGCGCAGACAAGGAGGCTGCTCTGAGAATGATGGATGTCATCCGCAAGACACGTGCAGAAGGAGACAGCTTAGGTGGCATCGTTGAATGTATCGCGCTGGGAGTTCCAACTGGAATTGGTGAACCCTTCTTTGATAACTTAGATGGAGATCTGGCGAAAATCGCTTTCAGTATACCCGCCGTGAAAGGATTCGAGGTTGGTTTAGGAACGAAAGTAGCATCAGTCAAAGGATCAGAGAATAATGATCCGTATTCCGTAGTTGACGGAAAGATCGTCACGTTAACAAATAATGCGGGGGGGATTCTAGGGGGAATCTCAAATGGAATGCCAATAGTAGTTCGTGTAACATTCAAACCGCCGTCATCAATTCCAAGAGACCAGACGACTGTAGACGTGAATAAGATGATTGAGACGAGCGTTCAAGTCATAGGACGGCATGATCCGTGCATTGTGCCAAAGGCTGTACCAGTCGTTGAAGCTGCGGTGGCAATAGTCCTAGCGGATCATTGCATTCGTTCAGGTAAGATTCCAAGAGTACTGGGAGTAAAGCATTCAGACTAGGGCAGCTTGCACAGCCGCGTTGAATCTTCCATAGGCGTCTACGAAGTGCCTGTCCTCTTTAACAAATCGTCGGCCGGCGCTTAATATGCTGGATATGCGCTCCGGTTTCGTCATTATAGTGTTAAGCATCATGCTAACCGTCTGGTTGTATGTCTGAAGGACGAGGGGTCTGCAATCTGTTAGGATAGACACTTCGTTTGCGTGATCTTCTTGGTATATTGTTTCAGCTATCAACGACTGTAGCCTGAAGGTTGTACCTGACGCGCGACCGACATCATTCAGGCTTATCCGCAACGACCGAAGTGTCTCTATCAAGCTCAGGTTCATGAAATGAGGTAACGCCAACACTACTGATGCGAGTTTATCATGCTTACCGATCGTGCACGGAACTAGTCGTGCTCCCATTCTCTGTAGCGTTGAGAGTAATTGTTTCGCTTCGTAATGACGGGTTCTTGAGACTACGAGAACAGACCTCCCTTTCAGCGTCTTCGTACCTGGTCCGAACATCGGGTGGATGCTTAGAACTGCGATTCCTTTCTTATGCAACGCCGAAACCGCGCGTCGTACGGGCTCTTTCATTGAAGAGATTTCAATAACAAGCGTACCCTTCCTAAGTTCGCGCCCAAGCCGCTTAAGGATCAGACTACTCGCGTATGTTGGAGTAGCGAGTAGGATAATGTTCGCTTTTCTTACAGCTAGGATGTAATCGTACACAAATTCGACACCTATCCGCCTGGAACAGGTTCTTCCAGCTTGCCGATTTCGATCTGATATAATGACCCTGTAACCATTAGACTTCAAGAATTTAGCGAACCAGCTCCCCATTCGTCCAGCTCCACCGATAATGGTCACTGTGGCCATGACTCAATCGCCTCTCCAATCGATCGGATTGCTCTCGGAATCTGTTGCTTAGGAAGGGAGACAGCTAATCTGAAGAAAGCAGGATAGTTTCCGAATGATTGGCCTGGACTAATACTGACTCCACGTTCTTGCAGTAATTGGGTTGCAAACTTGACTGAATCAAAGTTCCTTCTCTTAGCCCGAGGAAACACGTAGAAAGCTCCTTCGGGTTTATAGAATTCTACATCAATCTTACCAAGTTCCTTACACGTTAAATCAACCTTGTTCAGAATTGAATTGATTTTGCGTTGCGCATCTTTCTTCCCATCTTTCATTGCGAAAAGAGCAGCTCTTTGAGTAAACTCCGGGACGCAGGTGACTGCTGTCTGGGTGATTCGTCTAATGCGTAGGGCGTGTTCCTTTGTCGTCACCAAGTAGGCGATTCTCCATCCTGTGAGGCTGAATTGTTTTGAGAAACTATTTATGTAAACGGAGTCGGCATAATCCTCTTCGAGAATGCTCGGGGACTTCGACCTTACGTACTTCTCGTAAACCTCATCCGAGAGCACGAACGTACCATACTTGCGTGCGAGTTCCACAATTTCATGAAATCTCTTCCTGTTTACCACTTTGCCCGTTGGATTGTTGGGGTTGTTTAGAACAAGCATTCTCGCTCCCTTCCGCAGCTCTTCCTCAAGTCTCGTCAAGTCCAGTTCCCAACCGTTCTCGAGCGTTGTGCCTACAGGGATAACACGCCCCTTCGTCAACATCGTGCATTCCTCGTAGGCAGGCCAAGTTGGCTGGGGAATAATCACTCTCTCAAACTCCGAAACAAAGCTCATGATCGTTGCAAAAATCGCAAACCTGCCGCCTGGCATTATTAGAACTTGATCAGGGTCAATTGTTCTGCTATGTTCACTTGACACTTCGCGCGCGATTATTTCTCGCAGTTCAAGCAATCCTGAGGATGGGCCGTAGCCGATAATTCTGTTCTTTTGAAATGATGAAATCAACCCTCTGAAGGCTGGTTTTGGAGGTGCAAAGTTCGGTTCTCCTATTTCGAATCGAGTAATCCTCTTCCCCTGTGCCGTGAGCTTCTGAGTTAGTTCGAAAATTTGCTTTAGCAGCTGATCCTTTGACTGTTGTGGTGTGCTATCATTCTGAACCTGGATCGTTTGTTCGATTAGCAGCTGTCCTAGTTGCCTCGCGAACGTAACATCGACGCCTTGGGTCCTCGCATTGTTCATGAGATTATCCATTGTAACGTGTTCAGCGTCAGCGTCAATCGTAGGGAGACTTCGAGCTTGTTTCACTTTGGACAATTCAATTCCTATCGTAAGCCTCTTCTTGACCAGTGATAGAATCTGCCTATCAATCTCCCGTATCTGCTCTCGGTATTGCTCGAGTGCACTCACTTACAATCACGGTGATTTTCGGAGTCGCATCCACTCATTAAAGGATGATGCAGCAGGGAGTTTCATCTCAGGAAACCTAATTCTGAACCGTCTCTTGAGATCCTGACGTATCCGAACTCGATCCTGACTGGCTGATGAATTGCTCTGCTAAACACTGTCAGATAATCGGAATGTATATTCTCCAGGATTCCTAGCTGATCCACAAATCCTGCTTCATTAAGTAAGCCAACTACAACACCAATCAGATCAGGATTTCCTTGTGAGAAGGCATGCTTGATACCTTCTCTCACTCGCACCCCGCTGCTATGAGATTTGAAAGTGTGTAACGTCCCGTTAGCAAGAAATCGCTGATATCCACTCTTACGAATCTGTCTTCGCTCATCTCTTGTTCGCGGAAGGATCGCACGAGACGGTTCCACTAGGATTTGAGGTGCCTTAGCCCCCCCAGTATGGGGTTAAGGCTATTTCTTGGCCCGATACCTATCAGCAAGTCAGGTTTTACTGTTGAAATTAGACGCTTCTTATAGGGAATCGCAGCTGAACCACGCACCCATCCATCTGTGTTTATGATCGTGACACCTGATGATTCAGGTTTCGTTAAACGTCGGATTCCATTGAGCACTTGTGATTGTACGAAACTCGGAGTGTTGTGACCTACGAAGAAGATTCTATCTGGTTCAAGTCGTGATAGTGTTGGTGTGGGCGCGGCCGGTATCACTGATGTGATTGTCGTCGGAGGACCAATATCTGCCTGGCCAATATCCGCATCAAGTACCTTCACTCTGCGTCTCTTCTTGATCAATTCATTCATCAAATAGGTGCAGAGAGAACTTTTACCAACATCCGAAGGCCCAATAATTATCACATTCGCTTTACCCATCGCTTCAAGTGAATTGAGCGCGTTCTCCCACGACGCTGGTAGGCTGCTTCCTTCAACCTCCGTTATGGCTCCGGAAACTCCAAGGCTGATTTCAATTTCCACATCGTCAATTGACTCAACAGGTAGTTGCTTCGCTCGTTGTACAACCTTTGCAGTCGAACTTTCAAGTGGCGCGCCGAGAATTGAGGCGTGTCCTTCAATCAGTCTAATTGTGCCCGGTCCCTTTACGATCAGGGTTCTGTTTACTGGAAGAAGGTACTGCAACACTTTGACCGTGTCCTAATGATTACCAATGTTCATCGAGGGAATTACTAAATAGAGTAGCCTCGTAGGTCCCATTGTGCCACTAATGAAAGTTGGTGAGTACGAAGTATTCGAGGGTCTCTACTACACGAAAGAACATGAATGGATGAAGATTGAGAACGAGAAATGCCGCATTGGCATCACTGACTACGCACAGAAGACACTGCATGAAGTCGTGTACGTAGACCTGCCTCACATTGGAAAGGTTCTAGCTCAAAATGCAAGCCTAGGAACGGTGGAGTCTGTGAAGGCGGTATCGGAAATGTATTCCCCAATATCCGGAGAGGTTGTGGAGCGTAATGATTCACTCGTCAATTCGCCGGAGCTAGTAAACCAAGACCCCTATGGGGCCGCATGGATCGTAGTAGTTAAGCCTTCGCGTCTCAATGAAGAGCTGAAACTTTTACTAACCCATAATGATTACGCGCAGTTTCTGAATCAACTTGTAAAGAAAAGCTAAACTTGCAGTGGCAACCCCAATTGTTATTTCATCAAGCGTGCATGAATTTAAAAATGCGTCAATGTTAAAGTCTGGGATGATACCATAATGGGTCTATCCACTATAGAAGAGCGGCTTTCACAGTCACGTGCGTTCAAGAGAGTTATCCTCCGCAAATTGCAGCAAAAGACTTGGCGGGAGGGTAGCGAAATCAAAGAAGTCTACTATACAATTGCATCCGAATTCCTATGTCTGCCATCTCTAGATAACGTGGACAGGTTGTCCACTGTGTACGGATATGCACGAGTACGCAAAGCCATCAGTCTCCTCGATAGCTTAGTGTTTGAAGATTTCTTTTACGGCAAATTCTGCATCTACCCGATGTGGATGAAACAGTTTGCGCGCCTTCTCGATGCCGCCAGACCCAGGGCCATAGTCAAAGAATTGATGACCAGTTCAGGTAACTAGACGAGTTCGAATTCTCTATATCCATAGACGAGCCTACACGTAATGCTCGTCTGAACGTTATTCGCTTGATTCGAGGTCCGAACTGTGAGTCGAAAACTGTCAACTGGATGTACTGGCCTCGACAAGCTCCTCCAAGGAGGACTCGAGTGCGGAGAGCTCACCCTCCTATACGGAGAATCCGCAACGGGGAAAACGACGGTATGCATCCAAACTGCAGTTTCAATCGCGAAAAGAGGATTAAAGATATTGTTCATAGATTCTGACAACTCGTTCACGCAGCAACGGTTTCACCAAATCGCGGGCGAAACTTCACCTTCACTGACCGAGCTGATTATGTTGTTCTTTCCTGATAACTTCCAAGATCAAAGGAAACTCGTCGAGTCTTTGGACAGTATTGCTACTCCGCAGTTAGGGATGGTCGTCATTGATTCTATGTCAACCTTGTATAGAGATGCCTTTTCGAAAGTTGAAAGTGTCTTCGGCCTCAACCGCGACCTCACAAGACAACTTGCTTATCTAGCCGACCTAACGCGGTCCAGAGATATCGCTTGCTTGATTACTAGTCAAGTTCATGCGCGTCTCAACTCGGTAGGAGATCAAGTTGAACCTGTTGCTCGTCGAGCTATAACACATTTTCCAGGCACCATCATACGGATAAGGAATACTCCAAATGCGAAGATGAGGGAATTCGCGTTGGAAAGACTTAACGGTGCTGAAACCAAAGATGTAAGATGCCTTCTAGCTTTGAATGAAAGGGGCTTTGCAGAATTAGCTTAATCATTTTAACCTGTTACAGGCTTAACCGCTGAACGAGAAACGTTGTGGCCTTCAGTGCAGGACTGGGTATCCGCTGCATACATAATCGCACCGATCTATTGTACTAATGGTGCACCAGTGCTTTTCGGTGGAGGCAGACCTGTAGACTTCGGGAGAACGATGCCTGATGGGGGACGAATATTCGGAGACCACAAAACGGTACGCGGCCTCGTTAGCGGTATCATTGTGGGAGTTATCGTCGGCATCTTCGAATCATTCCTGTCCGGAAGTAGTATGATGGTTATGGCTACGTTGGCCTCTGCAGGTGCACTGTTAGGCGATTTAGGTGGTGCATTCGTTAAGCGTCGAATGCGAATCAAACCGGGACAGCCATTGCCGGGTGTAGATCAATTAGATTTCGTCTTGGGAGCCGTACTGGCTATTTCGCTACTTCGCGTTCCAATGCCCGGAACCTTAGTGATCTTGTTCTGTGTTACTCCACCAATTCACTTATTCGCGAATGTTAGCGCTTACAAGCTTGGGCTAAAATCTAATTATTGGTAGTTTTCATCCGCCTATTTTTGTTATGATCAGGGCATTTGAATAGTAAGCAACGATCAGAACAGTAATTGTGCCGATTATTAGCAGCATGTAGGCATTCCGGGGACGATATGCGAATCTTGTGCTGCGCAGTAGCATGTACAAGCCACCTAACCCCAGCATGTACAGGAAATAAGCGATTAGACTCTCATTCAATGTTTGTTCACCTAAGGTTCCTTTGATTAGAACCGAGTACCCACTAGAAGAAGGCAGCAACGAGATCGGGTGCTCCAAGATGTCGTAGATCCCTCCTGCCAGTACGAAACCAACAAAAACTAAAGCGATTATGATTGAAACAGTAGTTGAAGGTTTCATCCTGCGTGCAGTGGACGGAGTACGAAAGATTCTGAACGAGTGTCCAACGTTGCCGAACCATCTTTGTAGCCGCCATGGGACCTTCTTCATCCTAATCTTGAGTCCTTCAAGCATTTTTCGAATCCCGCCGCAGAGGAATAACCACGAGGCTAAAATAGGTTGCCGTATGGCTCTCTAAGAGGCGAATCCGTTTATTGCCTCAGAAGATCGTTTGTGCAGCGTGCGGTTCAATTCTATATCACGGGCTTGAGCTTGAATCCCCCGTAGAGATAATTCAACGTCATAATGGAGTTTGTCCACAGTGCAAGAAGCAGCTGGAGTTCGAAACGGAAAAACTCAAAATTGCTCCTTTTGACGAATCGTCAAAATGACTTCTTCAGTGTAGGATTCTGCTAGGATTGCCAAATCGTGTCCACTTGCAAGATTTTCATAAGCAAAACGGGCATATCGTAGACTTCGCCGGGTTTAATCTTCCTCTCTGGTTCAAGGGAATTATCCCAGAATCTTTAGCCGTGAGGAACTCGGTGGGAATTTTCGACGTAAGCCACATGGGACGCTTGATTGTACGTGGCGCTGATTCGTGCACCTTCTTAGATTCCCTCACAACCAACAATGTGAGTTCTCTGGGTGTTGCTGATGGGCAGTACTCGTTACTCTGCAATGAGAAGGGAGGGATCAAGGATGATCTGCTAGTTTTCAGATTGGCTGAAGCCGAGTACCTGCTTGTGTATAATGCTGCAAATCGATCGAAGGACTATGAGTGGCTACTGAAGCATCTTCAGGGAGCTGTTCAGCTTACCGATGTGTCAGACGAGGTCGCAATGTACGCGCTCCAAGGCCCGGACGCGGCTCGGGTACTTCAGCAGGTAGTCAATGTTGATCTTAAGACGGTCTCGCGATTTGGTTCAGCCTGGAGTAGGATCGCCGATTCCGCCGTGCTAATGACGCGGACGGGTTATACTGGGGAGGACGGTTTCGAAATATTCGTCATGAACTCACAAGTTGATCATCCTGAAGCAGCTGTAAAAGCGTGGGAGAAGCTCCTCGAGGCAGGTAAGCCTCATGGCATCGAACCTTGTGGACTTGGCGCAAGAGATCTACTCAGATTAGAGGCGGGTTTCTGTCTGTACGGAACCGATATGGACGAATCTACGAATCCTTACGAAGCGAAACTGGGTTTCGTGGTTAAGCTAGAAAAGGAATTCGTTGGAAGACTGTCCTTGAAGGAAGTCAAGGAAGGTGGAACAATCAAAAGCAGGACATGCCTCGTCACTTCAAATAGGGTTATTCCGAGACATGGATATCCCATCCTTCGAACATCAGGCCAAGAAGTGGGGCAGGTCACAAGCGGGACTCTTTCACCCATACTGGACAAGGGAATAGCCATGGGCTACGTGGGAACTGAAGACGCTAAACTCAGCTCGTTGGGAGTTAGAGTGCGAGACCGTGTGGAGACGGTTACGCCTGTGAAACCTCCATTCTACGACACGACCAAGTACGGCTATGCAAGAAAGCAGCAGTAATTCTACTGTGACTCGGTTGACTTATCCTTATTCTTCTCGGTCATCGCGGCGGTGGGCTGAATCACTCTGACCGAAGGGGCCCATCTAATTCTAGACATGTCGGGAAGCGTGATTCCGCATTGCAGGCAACTTCCTAACCCGGAAGGGTTAGGTGTCCCGCAAGCTGAGCAGAATATGGGCTTTAGTATGGATCCGCAGCGAGTGCAATACCTAGAGTCGTCATCGTTTGTCTGCTCGCACGTGGAACATGTTACTCTCATGAGGCGCCGCCAAAACGTTAGCTAATCCGGACTTTCTGGAGGTATTGCAAAAAGTGCTTTTGCTTCATAACCTTTTATACAGGGCTTAATTGGTAATCTGAAAATCCTTGGTGCACGTAAAGTGTCGGCTACTAGACGAGCCCTCAGAAGTGTTCGCGATCACTTAGGGAAGTACGTGAACCGCGAAGGTGTAGCTGACCGAGTTCAAGCCATCAAGAAGTCCGCCTCAACGGTTTCTCGAGGTAGCGTGCTTGAACTTACATCGTTAACGCTTATCGTGATTATTGCCGTTACAGTTAGGATGATGCCTATTCGTTGGGGATTCTACCTCAACGAGTTCGACCCATACCTTCAGTGGCGCATGTCACAGTACGTAGTGGACCATGGTTTCCTTGCATGGTTCAATTGGCATGATACAATGAGCTGGTACCCGTACGGCGCTGACATGTCGACTTGGAATCTTTATGGGGAAGCCTTCGTCGTCGCATCCATAACATTATTCCTTCATTCAGTTGGCGTTGCAGTAAGCGACTTTGATGTTGCAATGTTCTTCCCGGTGTTTGCGGGCACGCTTACCGTTCTCGCAGCCTACGTTCTCGGTAAGGACATTTGGGGAAAGGGAGTTGGAATGTTTACTGCACTCTTCCTAGCATTGAACCCTAGCAGCATCGGCCGAACCCAGCTTGGTTTCTTAAGGCATGAACCATTAGGTATACTTCTGATGCTTCTGATCTTCATCTTCTTCAGGCGAGCCACGAATCCAACATACTCGACTAGGAAGTCGCTCGTCTATGCTGGTCTCGCGGGTTTCTCGCTATTTTACTTGTCAGCATCATGGGCTGCTGCGTATTATCCTCTCGATCTCATTGTACTCTACGTCATAGTTCTCGCGTTGATCGGGAGATCGTCGAGAAGACTATTCATCACCTATTCAGTAGCGATGGGAATATTCATGCTTCTGACACCGTTCCTGGTGCCGAAACTAGGTTTCGCCACTTTGAGCGACTTATCTTGGCTCGCAGTTCCTGTAGGAGAAATCATCCTTCTCGGACGTGAAATCTCAGGATACATCTCGGAGAGAAGGATGCAAATCTACCTCTTGGCCGGAATCGTCCTAGTGACATTGGCCGGTGTCGCCGCCCTCTCCTACCTCAACATAATCGCTAATCCGTATGGAAAATTCTACGCCGTAATCAATCCGTTCGTTCGCGGAAACGTACCTATTATCGCGAGCGTCGCTGAGCATCAGCCTGCAACTTGGGCGTCGTTCTTCTACGAGTTCGGGGCCATCTTGCTCCTGGGAATGTTCGGGTTTGTTTTCATTCTGCAAAGGGCAAGAAATGATGACATATTCCTATTCTTGTGGGGAGTTACCTCAGTCTACTTCGCTGCTTCATTCGTTCGATTAACCTTGTTGCTTGCACCCGCTTTCTGCATACTAGCGGCGATCGGTACGGTGGAGTTAGGTAAACCAGCAATCGACATAATTCGAGAAGCAGTCATTTACCCGAAACGCAAGACCCGCGTCATTGCAAGAGTCGGCAGAGAGTTTGGTGTCGCAATCTTCCTAATTCTGCTCATTCTTATGGTTCCCTCCTTCTGGAGAGCAGTTCAAGCGTCATACCAGCCTGCGACAATAGTCACGTCGAGTATTCCAACTGCTCCGACTGTGGGTAATGAGCTGCAATACTCGGACTGGTTGCAGGCCCTGTCTTGGATGAGAGCTAACACGCCTCAAGGGTCCGTTGTTTTCGCGTGGTGGGACTACGGATACTGGATAACCGCTTTAGGGAATCGTCCAACCATCGCGGATAACGGAACACAGAACTCGACCCAGATCGCTGTTATCGCGCAAACTTTCCTCGCGAACACTACCTTCGCAATCCCTGTGCTGAAGAGATACAATGTGTCCTACGTTGCAATCTTCATCACCCCCGGCGGGCAGTCTTCCAGTGGTCAGGGTGAATCATACCAGGGATTTGGTGAGGACGGTAAATGGTACTGGATGGCTAGAATCGGAAACGGTACAGTGTGGAACTATCAGAACCATGATTACAAGATACTGTTTCTAGAGCAATCAAATGCGCAAGCTCAAACCCAGACCTACTTTAGAGTGGTCCAAGACGCGTCAACCGGGAAGACTCTATCCAACGATACGATCACTGCGAACAATGAGCCGAATGATGCGACGATGCTTGGTTGGATGATGGCTAAAGGGACACTCCAATCTGGAGAAGGAGCATCACCGTTTGACAGTTATTTCACACTAGTGTTCCATTCTTCAAATAACTACGTGTTACTCTACCAAGCCAGCTACCCGTCAGCCGCAAAATTGAACCTTGTAAATATCAAAGGCCCAGTGAAGCTTGGTGAACAGGTTGTTTTCTCAGGGAACTTAACTGACCAGGATGGGAACCCAATATCGGGACAGC
>CAZAGP010000290.1:0-3238 GCA_964484575.1 uncultured Candidatus Bathyarchaeia archaeon
TATCGCGCGAATGATTGAGAAGAGCCGGATGACTTTGGAAGTCACGATCAATTTGCGGATAACTGTTCCAATTGGCGCTGGTTATGGAACAAGCGCCTCTGGAACTGCCGCATCTTGCCTGGCCCTTGCTGATGCCGCCCAAATCCCACTCACCTTCAATGATATTGGGAAACTCACGCACATGGCTGAAGTGATCAACCAAACGGGTCTGGGAACGGCTTCCGCCATCCTTGTTGGGGGATTCGTTCTCGTGACTGAACCAGGCGCACCTACGGTTGGTGAAGTCGACCGGCTGCCTTTTCCAAAGGGACACTCAATCATTTGCGCATACCTTGGCGCTATTGCAACTAAGAGTATGCTATCGCGATCGGATATCGAGAGGCGAGTTAACCCTGCCGGACGCATGGCGCTAAGAGCGATCAGACGAAATCCGTGTCTGGGGACATTTCTTTCCGAAGCTAACCAGTTCGCGAAGAAATCGGGGTTTCAAACGAAGGAGACGTCCAGGATAGCTGAGATCATGATAACGAATGGGGCGGTTGGAGCAGCGCAGAACATGGTCGGGAGAGCGGTTCACGGTGTAGCCGAAAATGGCTTAGCAGAGAAGATAACTGCTCGCATTAAGCAGGAATTTCGCACTGCCAAGATCCTTGTGAGTACACTAGATGACCGGGGCGTTCGATTCCTTGAAAACTAATAAGCACTGATAACTAACCCGGTCGAAAGCTGAACGGCCTTCGTCGAGGGAAGACTAACGCCATTAAGGAACAAAGAGCGAAACACCTATCGCTATGGTAAGGTCGCAATGGGAGGCACATTCGATGTCCTCCATCGCGGACACAGACTACTGCTGGAGAAAGCGTTCGAAGTCGGGAAGCAGGTTACGATCGGAGTAACGAGTGACACTTTCGCTCGTCAACTTCATAAACCACACAAAATCGACCCGTTTGAGTCACGCAAGAGGACGCTTGAAAGTCTGCTTAGACACTGGGAAGTGCTCTCAAGGTCTAGAATAGTTCTATTGGATGATCGTTTCGGTCCTACAATTACATCTTCACGTATTCAGGCGATTGTCGTGAGCAAACGCACGCTGCAAACTGCGTACGAGATCAATCGGAGGAGGCGCCTCAGGAACCTTGCCCCACTGGTAATTGTTGCGATTGATTTGATTCAGGCTCAGGACAAGAGGCCAATTTCGTCGACGAGAATAAGACGTGGCCGAATAGATAGAGAGGGTAGAGTAGTTATTCGACGGCGACAGCGCAACTATACGTAAGCCCATAATTTGTAAGCGGCGGATTGCCGACAGATCTGTGTACACGTGCAGGCAGGTCTCGGCACAAATTCCGCTGGAACCCAAGGTTCGAGAGAGAATAGTGGTTCCTGTACTCCGCAGGCAAGGCAGAATACTCCTTCCAGAGTCCATGCGAAGCGTTCGCTTCCGCAAGTGCACATTGGCTCAGCATACTCGAAATCGGCACTTGATAGCCGCCTCGTCCTTGCGACGAACTGGAGGTTGGCATATCTCCTTCGCTTCCACTCAAGATAACAGGATTTGTTGCCGCAAAGTTTTCGCGGCCTCCCGAACACATATTGAAGAACCTGGCCGCATATGATGCAGCGACTAGTCTGTTCCAACACGTGTTCCGCTCCGATTTCTTGTTGGAGTTATCCTTGAGTTAAAATGTAGCTTTTGACACTCTTCTGATCTAGGTTGATTACAGCTCCGCGGAGTATGCCTTCTCCGTACTCGCTTCCTGGGTTAATGCAGAGTGTTCGGCCGATTTTTACGAATCCTCGTGACTCGTGGATGTGTCCATGTATGCCTAGGAGCGGTTTGTGTTGCTCGATTAGTTGCCTGACTGTGGTGCTGCCAACATGAATCATGCTTATGCCTCCTCCTCCTTTTACGACCGGTTTGAGAGTGGCGTCTAATTCGGGCGCAAGATCTAATGGAGTATTGTACGGGGGAACGTGCAGGTTGAAAATTGAATTCTCCATATTCTGCACCTTTTGAATCATTGGCTCAAATTTCTTGATTAGCTCCTCTTCAGGCACCTCTCGAGGACTGTGCCATGGAGTAATATTTGCCCAACCGCTTGAGATCATTTCGTGATGATCATCGATAGATACCACTTTATCCTCCGGATAAATCACTACTGACGACTCCCTGAGCGGTGCATCAATGTCAAAACGGTCATCGTTTCCTGGGCTAACGAAGCATTTTATCTTCGTTCCCTTGAGACGTTCTTCAGCTATCCCCACCCATCTCTTCACGCCCTCAGCCATGACCTTCGAGAACAGTTCGTTAACTAACTGTTTATCCGCCTGAAGCTTCTCAACTTCCTCCGGTGTCGTCGTGTATGGATAGTATCCGCTATTACGGATATTCTTCTCCAACGCTTGCACTTCAGCTGGCGTTTTCATTATCTGCTGCGTCCCAAGAAAGTCTGCAACCGCAGTCCCATCGGACTGGTGCACGACCGGAACAATCATCTTTCCAGTAACGTCTCCGCCGAGTATAATGACATCAGCTTGGTAGAACTTGCCCGCGTTCAGAAATTTCATAAAACAAACTTCTGACCCGTGAACGTCGGAAGTAAAGAAGATCCTAGTATTAGCCATGATTCCTGTCACATTTTGGCTTCGCTAGAAGCTAGCGTTCGCCTTTTTAACATATTCCATTCAAGCTCACCCACGACAGAGATACTCCCTATCACGGTGTCTACAAATCCTGCCCGCTGACAAATGCCTTCATCCAACCCTCTTCCCGACCTCTCACCCCCACTTACCCCGCTCAATTAATTTTCAACGAATTTCATGGTTTTTCGCATTTTTCTAAATCTGCCTTCCTCCAAAAAATCGCTCGCGTTAGTTTTCCATAGAGGGGATATGATCCGTCGCATATTGAAGACGATTTTGAACCTGAATATGCGTTACACAAGCAAACGACGCGATAGGAAGGAAACAGAGTAAGTCTGCAGACTCCGATTTTTTGGATCATCCTACACTGATGAGTGTAAGTCTGACGGATGTTGCTGGCGTTGATCGGCTGCATAGTACCGTTTGAAGCCGTATTATCCTGTAACGTAGGCGAGCTCGATGTAGCTATGAGTCATCGGATTCAGAGTCGTTTCAGGTCATCAGGTCATAGGTCTTGTTTGCGTCTTCCATTCTTAGCTCATGCAGAATTCGTGAGGTGAGATCGAGTCTTGATGGGAGAGCTTGATGTTTTGAC
>CAZAGP010000291.1:0-11346 GCA_964484575.1 uncultured Candidatus Bathyarchaeia archaeon
TTATGCATGCACAGATACGTGAACACGCAAGAATCATCTGCTACTCAACCGGGCTCACCGGGCAGGATACTCGAGCGCTGGGGTTTGAGGAGGCCCCAACCATTGACGAGGCAATACGCAGAGCAATCAAGCGGTATGGAGATCATGCACGGGTTGGTGTACTTGAATGCGGAGAAGTTGTTCCCGTTCTGAATCCTAGCTAACTTCTCGCAAGAGGGATCACTTCGTACTAGTGCTCGAGTGGCGAGGCCATACGATTTTATCTACTTCGTGTCGGAGTATTCTCAGACGCGGTCAACCTTGAAAGCTCTCAAGACTAGTGGAAAGGTAGTTCAATCGACTAGCGTTCGTGGGTTCTGAATTAATTCTTTGACGCGTTGTAGGAACTTCGTAGCGTACATGCCGTCTATGACTCTGTGATCGAACACCAGCGTTAAGGTCGCTGTTGGCCTCACAGCTATTGCTCCGTCGATTGCGATCGGTTTCGGATTAGCTCGTCCAATTCCTAATATTGCCGTTTCAGGCGGGTTTATGATCGGGGCGAATAGGATCACGTCTCCGTGCATTCCAAGGTTGCTGACTGTGAATGTTCCTCCAGTCATTTCCCTGCTGCTGAGCGCATGATTCTTCGCTCGCTCAATAAGATCTCTAGCTCTCTCTGATATCTCTGCGAGGGAGAGTTTATTCGCGTTCTTGATGACCGGGACCAGTAGGTCATCCTCCAAGCCGACAGCTAACCCAACATTCACCTCACTCATTGGTGTGAGTTCTTCACCAAGCAGCATTGAGTTCGCTCGTGGAAATTCCGTGAGCGCGACGGCTGCTGCTTTTGTGATTATGTCTGTAAGGGAAATCTTGTTTCCGGCTTGCTGAAGATCATTTTTCAGCTTGTTCGCCGCCGTCATGTCCGCTTCCATCGTAATTGGAACGTGCACTGCTGTTCTGACGCTGAGTGACAATCTGTCCGCGATCACTTTTCTATGCCCTGTCAAAGTCGCTGATTTCACGGGTACTGCGGCCTGTTGGGCCTTTTCGGCTGCTTTCAGTACGTCTTCAGAAACGATTCTACCGTTGGGACCAGTTCCTTGAATCTGTGTGAGGTCGATTCCTCGTTCCCTAGCTAGCCTGCGTGCAGAAGGAGAGATTCTTACTTCCGTGAGAACTTTCGAATCGATTGCTTTCTGTTCGAAGACGGGGCGTTGTGCTTGAGTTTGGACCTCTGGAGCTGCAACAGATTTGGGTGTCGGTGCAGCGCCGATGATTGAAGAGATCTCTTCACCAGGAGATCCGATAACCGCTATGACTGAATTCACAGGTATTGTTGATCCTTCAGCGTAGACAATTTTCAGAAGTGTGCCGCTTACTGGAGCTTGTAGTTCATCCGTGGCTTTTTCAGTTTCAATCTCACAGAGTCCTTCTCCTTCTTTCACCTGGTCTCCTTCATGCTTAATCCATTTGCCGAGTAATCCTTCTTCCATGGTCCAACTTAGCTTCTTCAGTGTGACCGGCGTAGCCATCTCATGTCCTCCTCTATTTCTGAGCGGCTAATTGCAGGATTGCTTCCTTAATATGTCGCTCTTGTGGGACGACGGTGCTTTCAAGTGACGGCGCGTATGGTATCGGAAGATCCATTCCGGATACACGTATTACTGGCGCATCCAAATAGTCAAAAGCCTCCTCCATTATTATGGTCGCTATTTCTGCCGCAACTCCTCCTGTCTTAGCATCTTCCGAAGCGACCACAACACGCCCAGTCTTCTTGACTGAATTGACGATCGTTTCCTTGTCTAGGGGAACTAGCGTTCGCGGATCAACAACCTCTACGCTGATCCCGGTCTTCGCTAATTCTTCGGCAACTCGAAGTGCTTTGTGAACCATCATCATCGTTGCGATTAGTGTTATGTCTTCGCCCGTTCTCTTTATGTCGGCTTTCCCGAACGGGATTGTGTATGGTTCTTCTGGGACGTGGCCGATTAGAGTCGGATAGGGTTCACGTAGTTTCGGCATCCTCTTCGCGTAGTACAATAATTTATGTTCAACGAAGAGAACGGGATCTTGACCGCGAATTGCGCTCGTGAGTAGTCCCTTGGCGTCGTATGGGGTTGAGGGTACCGCCACCTTGAGACCTGGAACGTGTATGAACCATGCCTCCAGACTTTGGGAGTGATGCGCAGCTCCGCATGCGACTGGGTACCTTGAACCACAAGGTGTCCTGAGCACGACGGGGACGCTCATTGAGCCTCCGAACATGTATCTGATCTTAGCCATTTGATTGAACACTTGGTCCATTCCGCAACCGATGAAGTCCATGAATTCGAGTTCAGCAATTGGATGCATTCCAGTAACGGCCGCGCCAACAGCGGCTCCGATAATGGCCGTTTCGGAGATAGGCGTGTCCCGTATTCTCTCGTCTCCAAATTCCTCTTGCAAACCTTTTGTGCAAGCGAAGATGCCGCCGAATTTTCCAACATCCTCACCAAGAACGAAGACGGTCTTATCTCGCTTCATTTCTTGACGGATCGTTTCACGTATTGTTTCCGCAAAGTCAAGTTGTCGCTCGCTCATAATTCATTCCTCTATGACGTGAAAAGGTATGAGGACACGTCCTCCGGTCGAGGAGATGGGCTTTCCTTCGCGAACTTAACGGCGTCATCTACTTCTTTCAACGTCTCCTGTTTGATTGCCTCCAATTCCGGTTGGGAGGCTTTGCCGTCTTTGACAATTTTGTCAGCCAACTTCTGGATAGGATCTTTCTTCTCCCATTCCTGCATCTCTTCTCTCGTACGATAAGTCTCTCCTTTCTTCGGATCGCCCTCATGGTGCCCTCGGAAACGGTAGGTCTTACATTCAACTATTGTAGGGCCTTCGCCGCGGCGGGCTCTTGCAGCCGCCTCTGATACGGCTTGATAAACAGAAAGCACATCCATTCCGTCGGCGACGAGACTAGCCATACCATAAGCGTTTGCGCGTTCGGAGATGTTTCTGAGTCTAGTTGATTTCGACGCAGAGACAGAGATGGCGTACATGTTGTTCTCAAGAACGTAGATGACGGGGAGCTTCCAAACTGCGGCCAAATTCATTCCTTCATGGAAGGCTCCGGTGTTAGATGCACCGTCCCCAAAGAATGAGACGCACACCTGATCGGTTCCCCTCATCTTTGCTGAAAGGCCAACTCCTGCTGCGATTGGGATACCAGCACCAGCTATCGCGCTGCATCCTACAATGCCTATCTCCGGAGCCGCAACGTGCATCGAGCCTCCTCGCCCTTTGCAGTATCCAGTCTCTTTAGCAAATAGCTCCGCCATCATACGCCGAAGCTCACCCCCCTTCGCGATACAGTGACCGTGTCCTCTATGAGTGCTGGTTATGTAATCGTCCTTCCTGAGAGGTGTACACGCGCCCACGGCTACCGCCTCTTCGCCTACGTAGAGATGAAGCAGGCCAGGAATGTTACCTTGGGCGCTCTCTTCTGCGAGTCTTTCTTCAAAATACCTGATGCGTAGCATGCTCCGGTACATCTGCAGAAGCGTCTGCTTATCAAGCTCCATTTTGTTTGACCAGTCGCGTGTGGAGCAGTGACTACAGATAAATTTCGCGTTATACAGTCTGTTATGAGAATGGTTGTTTTAGGGACTCAGTGTTTCTAGCCAGATGCGACGCACGAACTCCGCGGCAGCCTTAACTCCTGCCTTTCCTTTGAAACTTGCTTCCTCCATGCATATCCAACTATCAAATCCGAAACTGTGAAGGATCTCAAACATCTCCCTGAATGGAACGAGGCCTGTACCGAGCAGAACATGGTTGAGTTCACCACGCGTAGAGGTGTCCGCAGCATGGACACTAATAATTCGGTTAACAACTCTCTTTAGAACAGGGATCGGATCGTCGCCATATGCAATTACGTTGGCAGTGTCCCAGTTGACGCCCAACGAGACATCTCTTGTTCGTTCCACAATCTCAAGAAAGATGTCCGTTGGGTGCGAGAAATCCGTGTATTTCCACGCCCCCGGCTTAGCATGATTTTCATAAGCTAGTTGGATAGGGTAGTTCTTAGCAAATTCCACAGCCGCCGTTAGCCCTTGGACGGCCCATTCAACGCCATCACTCCGCCTAACGGATGGGTGAGCTTGGCCTGCAGTCACGCGAAGTAAGTCAGCTCCTAATCTTGAAGCGACCACTATATTCTCCTTGAGTTTAGATAACTCTCGTGCTCGTTCATTTGGGTCAGGGTTAGTAAAGTCGGGATAAGTAGTAACCATTGCTACTCTCACCCCACTGCTTTCAATTTCACGTCGCAAATAATCGATATACGTAGCGTCCTTAGCTTTGAGGAAGAGGATGCTTAGATCGATCCCATCCAAACCAACCTCTGCACCTTGTTGAGCCCAATCCTTGACGCTCATCTTGCCTCCGATTAAATCCTGAAAATAGGAAACGGGCAGACAGCTGAGTTTCGTATGCACTACCTCTTGGAAGTTCAGTTACGGTTAGTCACGGTGCGCCGTTCAGATATGAACATGGACGTAGAAAACCAATTTCAAATACAGGTAACGATTCTACGCGCCTAGTGGACTGAGTGCGATGATCAAGCGACTGGGTCACGTGGGCATCGTGGTTGAAGATATTGGAAAGAGTTTAAGCACGTACGAGAAATTATTCAACTTGAAACCAAGCGCTGTAGTTGAAGCACTAGGCGGGAAGGTGAGAGCAGCGTTCGTACCAGCGGGGGACGGGGAGATTGAGTTGCTGCAACCTCTTGATGACAACGTTCCTCTCATGCAGTTCCTTAGGAAAAATGGGACAGGTATTCATCACGTCTCCCTTACTACGGATGATATTGATGCGGACGTCAACAGGTTGAGGAGCGAGGGAGTGGAATTTGATCGTGACAGGCCAACAGTTGGAGCCCATGGAGTACGAATAATCTTCACTGTTCCCAAGACCACGGACAACATAACCATTGAGCTCATGGAGGACGCAACTCCCCGATCGCAACAAACGTGATATCCAAGCTCATGCCTTTTATTTGGAGTCTAAAACGGAGCAATTGATTACCGTGTCAACTACCCCCAAACCTCTCCAGGACATAGTCCAGGAAGCTCACAGAATCGTAGACGAGGCTGAAAAGAGAGGGATTACGCTTCGACTTTTCGGCGGCATGGCTATTCGGTTTCGTTGCCCTAGTGCCACTCACCGCGGACTACAGCGAAAGTACGCTGACATTGACGTGATGGGCCTAAGTAAACAATCAAAGGACATTAAGAAACTCTTCATTGATCTTGGTTATACCCCGAGACAAATATTCAATGCCATGCAAGGAAACAGGCGACTTATATTCAATGATATCGAACAGGAAAGGCGAGTGGACATTTTCCTTGACGTATTTGAAATGTGCCACCGCTTCGATTTCAGGAATCGCCTTTGACTCGACAAGCCCACTATTCCGCTTGCGGACCTACTCGCTACTAAGCTTCAAGTAGTTGAAATTACCGACCGAGAATATCGGGACATAATCGCTATGCTCCATGACCATGAAATCGTCGACAAAGACGAGCCGGAAGGGATCAACGGCGCATACCTTGCGAAGATGTGCGGGGAAGAGTGGGGAATTTACAAAACCTTCACGGTCACCCTTGGAAACATCGATGCCGCGCTGCGGGACTTTGAGTTAGCCCCCGAAGATCGAGACCTTGTGAAAAAGAGAATTGAAGATCTTCGCTCGCGCATAGAGAATGCTCCTAAGTCTATGGGATGGAAGATGCGTTCAAAGATCGGCGAAAAGAAGCAGTGGTATGAGTTACCGGAAAGAGATAAGGAAGTAGTTGATTCTCGCATCTTCGGGAATACGTCCGAGACGAAATAATCACCAGTTTTCCTGAACACGGATTGCAGACGGATCTGTTTAATCCGTGTATGTTTCCTTAAGGTATGGCAGAACCTTCGTACCAAAAGTTTGGATAAATTTGGACTCATCAGGACTGCTGCTCTGTAAATGTATGTTATTGAAGCCCAGTTTGATGTATCTCTCAATATTCTTTATGTGCTCCTCCAAATTGTTTGAAATGAACCAGCCGGTCAGGAGACCTTCCTCACTCACAAGTTTCCCGTGAGCTTCTATCTCGCGTGGATCAGAAATCGGAGCTTTGAAGAAGATGGGCATAACGGTGGGGGCCCACCATCTCGCGCTCTCGACAGCTTTCTCATAGTCCTCGTCATATGACATTTGGAGTTCCATGAGTTTCTCGATCGTATCGGCATCTCGTCCCTCTTCCTTCGCGCCTCTACTCAAAGCCGGGAAGAGCACGTCTTTGTATTGGCTGTCAGGAAATGGTAATGTGAGGAACCCATCCGCATATTTTCCGGCTATTTCTGCAATTTTTGGACCGCTCGCAGCAATGTAGAGCGGAATTGGTTTCTTAGGCTTCGTGTACAAATTCGCGTTGTGTAATCTGTAGTATTTTCCGCGAAAGTTAACGAAGTCTCTGGTCCAAAGGAGTCGCATGATCTTGACGGATTCTTCCAATCGTTCCTTTCTTTCTTTGAACGAGGGCCACTTGAGTCCTAACGGGAGCTCGTTCATCGCTTCTCCAGTCCCGACTGCGATGAAGGGTCTGCCGGGGTACATGTCACCCAAGGTCGCGTAAGCTTGAGCGACGATTCCCGGGTGATATCGTATTGTGGGTGCGGTTAGCCCTGTTCCCATCATGACCCGGCTAGTTCTCTGACCTAGGGCACCCAGCCAGACCCAGGCGAAACCACATCTCGCTCCAGTGTGGACCCAGGGATGAAAGTGATCTCCGGTCCAAACGGAGTCGAAACCCTCTTTCTCAGCGGCTACAGCATATTCAATCGCTTCTGATGGTGTCCGTTGGGTTATGTCTGAGTAGTAGCCTATGGTAAGTTGCAAGAGTCCTCCTCCCATTTGATCGATACTTTGGAACGTCGTTTACTGTAAACCGTTTGTAGACAGGAGGCACTCGGTTACTCAGGCGGAATCTGTTTGAACGCCATATCTATGTCAATTCCCTGTCCCTTGCGATAGTACTTAGCTCCGTAGTACAATACTCCGCCGGCCACGAACACGGCGATTAGGAATATGATGTTCACTGTAGTAATTGGAAATCCGATGATAGGGAACGCGGCAACGAAGACGACAATTGCTGCGAAACCGATTGCTCCGACCGCACCGAGAATCGTGATCAAATACATTCCTGCCACTTTAATTCGTGTTGTACTCGGCGAGCTATCAAAGAGGGCTTTTCTCCGACGTGAGAAGACCATTGCTGCTACAAGGGCCGGTCCGTATCCCAGTGCTTCAGCAAGTCCTGCATTAGTGAGGACACTGTAGGCGCTGCTCTGGTAGATCGTTAACCATAATACGATCTCCGAAATCACCCATAGAGATAAGGTGGTAAAGACAGGTGTTCCGAACCTTTCGTTAATTGTAGCGAACTTGTTCGGAATTACGTTATCAAATCCCCATGCAAAGATGTGCCGTGTTGAGAGCAGAATCGACTGTGCAATCACGATGAAACATGCAGCAATCAGACTTGCTGCAATTAACACTGTAACCACTATTCCTGTCGGAGTGCTGGTTCCGTAAATGTACTGCAAGATAGTTGTCAAGACGTTGGTTCCACCGAAAGGAGCGTTTGATGGGCTATTCTGAACCAAGTACGCAATGCTCCCAGCGAAATCTGGACCGAGCACGAAATAATACAGGGCGGCAGTGATGAAGAAGAGTAACCACGCAAACAAGCCCGCGCCGACTACTCCGATGGTCATCGATTTCTTAGCATTCTTCAGCTCTCCGCCAACAACACATGGCCAATTTGTGACTAAGAAGAAGGAGAGACCGGGAAGTGTGAGAATGGTGTCAGTCCAACTGAAGTACGGGGCGTAACCAAGAGAGTGAGCTTTGCTGATAACATCTGTATAGGAAACGGATGACTGAGCATTGAAGGCGGCGACGAACCCGTCATGCCCTAGTGCCCCCAGAGCTATGGGCACGAGAATTGATCCGATCAACGCCAAGCCTACAAATAGTGTCTGCAATTTGGAATAGAATTTGACGGGGATTATCACGAACATTATGGAGAGAGCAATAATGATGTTATCCAGAACCAGACGGACTGTTGTGTCACTCAGCATAGAAGCCTGCGAAGTGTATCCGAATGCTGAGAGCAGCCCGGGAACGTAACCTGTGACAATTAGTTCCGAGAAAATTGCAGGATTCAGAATTAGCAGGAACACGAGCATTATGCTCGCTGCGAGGCCAATAGCTGGGTGCAGAATACGACTAACGTATACGTAATCTCCACCCGACCGGGGCATCGCAATCCCAAGCTGTGTATCAGCGACGAAGTATGCCACAAGAATGGGCAAGATTACCAAAAGAGCAACAAGCAGATTTGCTCCAGTCAAAACGTTGAACGAGATAAACAGGGTCGAAAGACCGACGACGGTGACGATGCCGCCGAAATTGAAAGCGAAACTATCCCATGAACCGAATTCTCTAACAAGCCCTGTTGCATCACGAACGAAAACTCGAGGGTTACGAGTCATTCAACAACAACGGACTTACGTTTCGAGCCTGACATATTTAGCACCTACCTATAGAGAAGTAAATAGTGCAATTAGCTGGTGCTAACGTCGTATTGCAATTCATTCCAGAACTGGATGAGTTGTACCCCCATAAGGAACAATCAGCACCTTAGTTCCCTGCCTAGTCATGGCTTCCTCAAGAGCAACCTGCACGCTCTGGGCATGTAGGAAACCCAATTTTGTTAAATCATCATCAAATGAGCCGTTACTCACTAGCACAAGTCTTGCACGATTAGACTCCAAGAATTTTAGGATCCCCACCGCATCAGCGATGTCCTTGATCCTTCCCGAACGCATCATTTCACCATATTCTTGTACGGTCGGCCATCTTGGGTGAAGTGATGAATAGTAAAGTTCCCGTAGGTATTCTGGCCCTAGCAATTCTTCACACGGCGCAGCCACTATTCTGGTTCCTCCATCCTTGACAAGCATGGAGGCGTGAATAACTGACTTCAAAGCTTGATCGAGGTAACTATACATAGGATTCGCGCTCGCGATCACAACATCAGCCCGTTCTCTCAGGTGGAATCCGTAGATGCTGTTGTAGAGTGTTAGACCCGCCTTTTGAGCGGAAACGGGAGTTCCATGAAATGCGGCGACTACCTCGTCTCTCGTGTTTAAAACGACATCTACTGCAAATGTTGGGCTGAGCAAATCAGTAACTTCAACCATATCCTCCCAGCACGGATTTCCATTTGTAACCCCCATCCTCGCGTTAGGAGACACTGATATGACTCCATGATTGTGGAAGATTGTCTTGTAGCCAGAGGCGCCAGGCATGATCGTCTTAGGGCCTGAACCATAGCCGGCTACAAAGTGTGCAGTTATCATCCCCACCGTCACGCGGAGTGCAGCGTTGGCCACAACTCGATTGATCCATACCGGGGTTCCCCGCGATGTCTGACCTAGATATTCAAGTTCTCTTTCGTTCCATGCGTCGTGCGTTCTGACTTGAACCATTTTCATCAGTTCGTCACCGAATTTCGCCTGCAACTCGCTCTTGTTCATGGGTCGATGGAGTCCGCCGGCCGCGAGAATTGTTACCTGCGATTCGTCATAACCAAGATCTGTCAGCTCATCGATAATGGCTCGACAGATTACTCCTGCAGGGGTTGGCCTCGTGTAGTCGTCGGTGACTATTACGATTGGCCCCGTTTTCTTCATCTTGGAGAAACCGGGGCCTCCTAGTGGGTTCTTTAGTGATTGTCGGACGGTTGCGTAAACGTCAGGTGCGGCCGGAACGTCTCTTGGTAGGAGAATGTCACATAATCTCTCCTCTGGAACTTCGATTTGAACCGTTTCTCTACCGTATGGAAGTGTTACGCTTACCATTCTCAAACACTTGGGTGGCTCAGAATCTCTTCAACCTCGGTCCTCAAATAGTTACGCTACTGAATCAAGATCTTCTTCGCTTTTCAGTGGCTTTTTGCTTAGTGTGCAATTGCGTGGAAGGTTGATAAGAGCCTCCTAATACCGTCGAGTCAACGATGTGACAACTTTGAACGAGCGCAATACTGCTCAATCAAAATCGTACTACGAGAGAATTAGCTCCCGCGTGCCTGGAGGAATACACTCTAACATTCGGTACATGCATCCGTATCCTCTTTGGTTCTCGCACGCGAAGGGGGGGAAGATTTGGGACGTTGATGGTAACGAGTACGTCGACTGTGTAATTAACATGTCAGCGTTAATTCTGGGGCATGGTGATGAACGCGTCTCTCGTGCGGTAATAGAACAGGTTGATACTGGATTAACTTGCGGTGTTGAGACGGAGCTCAGCGTTAAGGTGGCAGAGCAGGTATCCCAAATGGTACCATGCGCCGAGTCGGTCAAGTTCTCAAACTCTGGAACGGAAGCAGTGATGAAAGCTCTCATGATTGCCCGAGCATATTCTGGGAGACAGAAGATCCTCAAATTGGAAGGAGGATATAATGGGTGGCAGGACTCTGTCGCTGTGAGCAGTAAACCAAATCTGAAAAAAGCCGGGCCAAAAACTCAACCAAAATCTGTTCCGGAGAATGCTGGGTTACTAAAACCGGCCATCGGTGCAACGTTGGTGATGCCGTTCAACGATCTTCAAGCAGCTGAGCGAATTATCAGAAAGAACAGGAAGGAGCTGGCGGCAGTCATCGTTGAGCCCATCATGTTCAATCTCGGCTGTGTTCGACCTAAGGAGGGCTACTTGCAGGGCCTGAAAGAGATAACTACAAGAAATGATGTCTTACTAATATTTGATGAAATAATCTCAGGCTTCAGGGTGGCACCCGGCGGAGCACAAGAATACTACCGGGTAACACCAGACCTCGCTACTTTCGCGAAGGCTATAGCTAACGGTTTTCCAATGAGCGCGGTAGCTGGCAGGGCCGATGTCATGGAAATAACCGGCCCAGATGGTGGAGCCGGCTGGGCAGGCGTTTACAATGGAAGTCAAGTATCACTTGCGGCCTCACACGCAACACTTCAAGTCTTAGCTGACGGGGAGATTCAAGGCCAACTTAACGCTAAGAGTGACCAGTTAGAGCGAAAATTCTTCGAACTCGCCCAGGAAACTGAAGTTAAGGCACAATTAGCTGCACAGGGCGGGCAGTTCCAAGTCTATTTCACGAACAAGGAGATAATCGACTATAGAACCGCGTGTAGAGCTAACCCGAAACAATTCCAAGTATTCCAGGCAGAACTGCTTCGGGATCGAATATACACCCTCCCTATCCCGCTGTTCCATCACGGCCTAGTTGCCGCCCA
>CAZAGP010000292.1:0-2702 GCA_964484575.1 uncultured Candidatus Bathyarchaeia archaeon
GTTTGCATTATCTGAAGGCAGTTCTCTGGAGCGTACCCGTGAAAATGATTGTTGAAGTATCCTAGAACTTTCTTCGCGTTTTGTGAAGTCTCTTGGACCTTTGGAATCCATTCTTGAAGTTGTTCGGCCGAATACTTGTAATTGAACCATGGTCTGCTGCCTCTCCCATGCCATCGAATGTAGGCTAAGTCAGATGTGACGTGCACATCTGCTGGAAGCAGTGGTTCATCAACTATTGTGTAGGCTACGCCGTACTTCTCCAGGAGGTTATAGGTTTCGTCTCGGAGCCAGGATCTATGCCTGAATTCAACCGCGAATCTTTGCTTGCTTGGGAGAATCGAAAGGAATGTCTCAAGTCTTTCACTATTGAATTTGAGGAATGGGGGAAGTTGAACGAGGATGCAAGCAAGCTTCCCAGAATCAGCGAGATCCTTCATGGTATCAAGGAATTGATTGAGGTCAGTCTCAATTTCTCGTGACGGGTCGAGCATCTTCTTATGGGTTATCGTTTGAGGAAGCTTAGCAGAGAAAGCGAAGTTTGAGGGCGTCATTCTCGTCCAGCCCAAGACGATTTCGCGTTTAGGTAAAGCGTAGAATGTCGAGTCAATCTCAACGGTTGGAAATATCGACGAATACTGTTTGAGCTTCCCCTGCTTCCGCGGGTAGAGTATGTTCTCCCACTCGGCGTAGCTCCAACCGCAAGTCCCGAGCAAAATTTCTGACATGAGAGCTGGTCCTGAGCAGAGTTAACCGCTCAGATTCGCCTACTCTTCATCGACGAGTTCCAAACTGACTCTTACTCGCTTTCCAATGGACAATTTCGCCGCCTGATCCGCTGGAACCAGCCATTCCTCAACATTTGGTCCAGCACCTCCGGAACCAGGCCCCATTACTACTGCACCGGGAATCGCCGTTCGCAGCTGCTTAGCTAAGCTTTCACTCATCTGCTGAGCCATCCGCTCCTGTTCCGTCTGTGGAAAGTGTCTTACTCGTTGCTCAACGATCTCTTCGTCGAGTTTCACCTGAAGACGAACCTTTACCGGGTCCTCACTCTGCATTATTCCGACAATTGTGCCACTCTTTTGGACTTTCATTCTACTATGCCTCTTTGCATTGACGAGGTTAGCACGATATGTTCGGTTTTAGTGAACTTTCCACTACTAATAGTTTGGGTCGGATTGCATGATGATTCCAAATTTAAGGAGTTCACTTGACGGATAACTGTCAGCACGAGATTGTCACGATCAATTTACCCCTTCTGGGGCATGGAGAGAAATATATGCAAAAGCTGAAGTGAATCAAACGATTGCTGGCGAACTGTCATAAAATATGAGCGATCCAAAATGAGTGAAGTTGCAGTACTGCTATTGGCATATGGAACTCCCGATAATGAAGAGGATATCGAATCATATCTCAAGGATGTTCGCAGAGGAAGACCTGCTTCTCCAGAATTCGTGCAGGAACTGAGGCAGCGGTATAGAAGTATCGGAGGGCGTTCGCCTCTTCTTGAGATTACACGCGCACAAGCCTCTGCGCTCGAAAGAGTTCTGCGTGAACAAGGCTTCTCGGTGCGAAGTTATGTAGGGATGAAGCATTGGCATCCGTATATCCGAGAAGTCGTGCCTGAAATTTTGAAAAATCGTCACGAGGTATTGATAGCATTCGCGCTTGCTCCGCACTATTCCACAGTGAGTACGGGAGGATACAAGATTGCTCTGGAGCAGGCACTAGGCAGTGACGTCTCGATGAAAATCGTTTTCATCGAGAACTGGAGCGACAACCCACTTTTTCATCAAGCCGTAGCTGAGAAGATCAAAGACGCCCTAAGCAAGTTTCCCTCTCAGAGAGATATACATGTGATATTCACGGCGCACAGTCTTCCAGAACGAATACTCGAAATGGAAGATCCGTATCCTAAAGAATTGAAAGAGTCATGCGAAGCTGTAGCAAAGCTTGTTGGCCTTAAGAAATGGAGTTTTGCCTATCAAAGTGCTGGACAGACAGGAGAAAAGTGGCTAGGACCAGACCTCCTAGAATCGCTGAATGAAATCAGTGATAAGACAGTAGATGCCCAAGTACTGGTTGTCCCAATCGGTTTCGTGGCCGATCACCTTGAGATTCTTTTCGATATTGATATTGAGGCTCAGGAACGAGCGAAAAAACTAGGAATTACGTTAAAGAGAACTGAATCAATGAACACATCTGCCACATTCATAGCGGCCCTGGCAGATGTTGTTAGCAACCGGCTCGCAACTTTCGGGTGAGCCGTCATTCGTCTAAGCTCTTATGAGCATTGTAATAGGTGAATACACACTCATCTGAACCAGGGATAGTGTTGAACGTAAGATATCTGAAATGTTCGCTATGCGGCACCGAATATTCGCCGGACAACGTCACCTATGTGTGTCCGAAGCATGGAGACAACGGTCTGTTGGACGTGATTTACGATTATGATAAGATCAACGCGCGTACGTCTCCAGCGGACATTTCTCGATCAGAGGAATTCTCTATCCGACGATATTGGGACCTGCTGCCGATCGAAAAGCATGCCTCCATCCCACAACTCCGAGTGGGATGGACACCGCTCTACCGTTCATCACGTTTAGGGAAACAGCTTGCGATCGGGGAACTATTCCTGAAGGATGATGGTCTAAACCCTACTGGTTCTTTCAAAGATCGCGCCAGCGCGGTTGTCGTCGCTA
>CAZAGP010000293.1:0-9596 GCA_964484575.1 uncultured Candidatus Bathyarchaeia archaeon
GACTTCGGCGAGTAGCGATTTTCCTGTCCCGCTTGAGCCTCTTAGTATGAAGAACTTAGGAGGTGGTGCGTTACGGAAGATGTCACGTATGTATCGATCTCTTACGACATAGAAACCTATGCTTAACATGAGCTGCTGAAACTGATCTTCTCTCGCAATGAGCTGTTCGCGGGTCGTTGGAAACTTTTCATCAATTTCGCGCATCAGTTTCCGGAACTTTCTTGGTGTCAGTCTTGCGTTACGCCATAACCGATAGTCCCTGGTTGTAAAGTAAAGCGGGATACTTAGCAGCTTTCGTGTTGTGGACTTATGAACCCACCAGTATTTTACTTCTTGATTCGGATCAGTATTCTGCGTCAATTAGATCGTACCACTCCTTCCATCTTGCCAGTCCGTAGATGAGGCCCATTGTGAGAAGTAGACCAAACGATATCTGAAGTGATATCACAGTCGATGGTAGGATCCGTTGTATTGATGTCGAGGTCCAGAGAACGACGAATAAGAGGATTCCTCCTTCCACGGCAAGTATTAGTAGAAAATTGACTAGGAACGCGTAGAACAACGTTCTGATGATGAGAGCTACTGAATCCTGTCTTGTCCACTTGTCATGCCTCATCGTTTCGAGGTCCTTCACGTTCAGTATGCCTGTAACAATGAAGAGTAGCACAATCACTATGTAGAGTGCGATCTCGAGCGCTTGGATCACGTCGAGATGTATCATGATCGAGAGATCTTACCTACATCAAGTTGAGAAAGTTGCGTGAAAAACATTGCGGTTTCTATGTTTGGTATTCAATCGAATCTTACAGCTTGTGTAGGCTATTTCGCTAGAGAAAAAAAGCGCTGGTCAACATCCAGTGTCAAAAAATGAGAGGGGGAGGGAAGCAGGTTTAGACTCGAGCTTCGCTTGTTGGTATTGGCGGTAGCTCGGGGAATCGTTCCTTCATCTTCTGTTCGGCTACTGTATTTGCTTCTTGCAGGATTTGTTGAGCTTCTCCACTCGATGCTCCGGCGTCGAATGATGTCTCTGCGGCTTCTCCGACTTCGACTACCATGCCTTCGAGAGTGTCGTTCACTTGCGCTAGCTCCATGGATACTTCGGGTAGTACGCCTTCAAGTTGAGTCTTGAGTACTCCAACGACATGTGCGACCGGCTTCATTGTATACGCTATCTCTCCGAAATCACGTATTGTTTGTAGTCTGAGTGTTACCGTCTCCAACGCCATCTCGCTGTGTAATACTACTTTAGCCATCTTTCGCAACTCGGCGCACTCGTTCGCATACATCGAAGCAAGCTGATTGTTTTTGCTCTGTGACGCGAGAACACATTTACCGTACAATGCTTGATCGCGCTGTTGCATATGGTATCCTGTCCTCTCTAGCTTTCGTTGCTGAACGTTTAGTTTGAAGAGACATTCATTTATTCGCTGTCGTATAGGTGTAGGATGTACTGCTTCCCTAATTCTTTTGGTCCATGACTTTCTTTCATTGAACAATCTGTCTATCCCCCCTTTACGAGCAGTTCTTGCCTTCTAGGTCCGCTACCTCATGCTCTCTGGCAAGGATCTTGAGGAAGTTACCGAGTTTTCCATCTTCAAATGTTCTGATGACGGAACCAGTATACTCAATCCTAATGTTGAGTGATCTGAGTTTTGACATTAATTTCTCAATTTCTGATTTGTTCTTGCCGACAAGAAACACTATGCTCTCTGGTTCTCCGAGCGAGCTTACTACTCTGACTGTCTGTGGAATAGCGGTGATCTTTTCAAGGATGGCATCGCGTTCGGTGTCGTTTGGGAAACTTGCCCCGACTAGAATTTGCTCTGCCACGCCAAGTTTCTCAAGATCCAAGTCGGCCCGGTAATCTTTGATAACTCCTGCCCGCTCCAGCTTGTTAACTCGGTAAGCGACGACGTTTGGATGGAGGCTGAGTTTGCGGCCTATTTCTGCAAATGAGTATTTTGCGTTCTCTACAAGTTCGGCCAGAATTTTGAAATCTGTCGAATCAATCATTTTGATCTCTCTCATAACGCTTTGTACGTTTCGAACCATCTGTCGTAAAGGACTAGCATTTGTGAAGATACGCTTGGTTTTCGCTTCTTGATGATCTCGTTGAAGTCGTCCATTGTTACTGGTCTGGCTTGCGGTTTGGTCAATTCTTTCTTGTCGAAGAGTTCTCGGACTGCCCTCATGTGTGCGCCTTGGAAGATTTCTCTAAGATCACTGCCAGAGTAACCGTTTGTTCGGTCTATCAGAACTTCGACTTCGACGTCCCGGGCCAGATTCAAGTCTTGAATGAAGATGTTGAACATTTCCCGTCTTGCTTCAGCATTCGGTAGCGGGATGTAGATCCGCCGTTGGAACCGGCGAATGAAGGGTTCATCAAGTGCCCATGGTTTGTTTGTTGCTCCGATTACATATACATGATTTGGTCGTTTCTTATCCAAAACATTGTCCATTTCCTTGAGGAATTGATTTCTTGTCCTGACCTCGCCGCCAACCTCGTCACCTCTCCTGCCCACTAGTGAATCGATTTCGTCAATGAATATGATTATAGGCTTTCCGCCCTCTGATGCTTGGCGTGCCGAGGAGAAGAGTTCTGAAACGTTTTTTTCGGATTCTCCGAGCCATTTTGACATTATTGATGCTGCGTCTATGTTGTAGAAGGTTGCGTCGATCTCGGTCGCAATTGCTGCTGCCAGTAGTGTTTTTCCACAGCCAGGGGGCCCAAAGAACAGTATTCCTCGTGGCCATCCGAGCGGGAATAGGTCTGGTCGCTTTACAGGGAAGACGACTGCTTCTTCGATTGCCTTCTTTGCGTCGTGGAGGTCCGCGATCTCGTTCCATTTGACGTTTGGCTTCTCAGTTAGGACCATCCGGTCCGGTTTCGAGGGTTTCGTCTGCGGTGATTCCTCTTCGTAGGTGTGACCGTCTTTGAGCTCTTGGACTCGATGTTTGTATACTTCAACCTGTTTTATGTATAGTTTGGTTTGCGGTGCGCTGGGATAAAGGCTGCAAAGTTTTAGCAGAATCTCGATAGCTCGGTCATATCGGGAGATGGCAAGATCTTTGGATCCTTGCCTGTCGTGTTGAATCGCTTCGTTTGCATATCTTACTGCCATTTGTTCTAGTTCTTCGGATGCGGAGAGTTGCAAGCAAGTCGCCTTTGGGATCATTCGATCATGAGCTTTCCGTTGTCTCGTAACCGATCTATTGCACATCTTATTTCGTCGGGTGATCTGCCGAGCTCATTTGCGCAGCTGGAAATGTTGAATGTTGGGTGATCCTTTGCGTACTTGAAGACTTCATCTTGAATGTTCCCATCATTACTGGAGCCGTTTGCTGGCTCTAAGGTGGGTTGTGGTATGTGCTGTTCCATTGGAGGAAGCTCGGGGAAATGTTCTTTCAGTTTTTCTTCTGCGATCACCCCAGTCTCCTCGAGGATCTTTTTCGCTTCGGCGTCAGTTGCTTCAGTTGGACTTGTGGATGATAATCCGTCCACTCCTTCCTCCGTGGTCATTTCTTCGAGTAGGTTGTTTACTTCATCTAGTTCGCTGGCCACTTGAGGAACAATTCCGGCGATTTTGGATTTCGTGTCCTTTACGATGTCCAGCACAGGTGCGATGTCTGCCCAGATTGCGCCGAATTCACGTACTGTTTCCAGTCTGAGTATTACTCTCTCAAGAGCAAGTTCGCTTCCTAGCACGACCTTGGCTATCTTTCTGATTTCTGCGCACTCATTTGCATAAATACGTGCATGTGCCGAGTCGTTGGAGAGCTGGGCGCCTACGCACCTTTGGAAGAGGTCCTTGTCCCGCTGCTGGATGTGCGCGTAAGTTTGTTCCAACTTGTCGTATTGGGCTTGAAGCCTGAATTTCGCCTGATCGATTCTTTCTTTCATGGGAACAGTGTGAATCTTGTCTTCGAATTTTCTAATTATCGAGAAAGAAACCACGTCCCCGACTCTCTTCTTAGGTCAGCTCGTTGAGTTTGATTACAACAACATCAGAAAGAGGGTTCTTCGTTTGCGGCGGGGTACTCTCTTTTGGTGTTTCGACACAATCAATTCCGTTCAGGTATTGTGTAATGTTCTCTATGTCCTTCCGTTCTTTGCGGGAAATCTCCAATCCTGATCGAATAGATTCGGTTACTGTGTGGTATGTTTGTTCATCGATTTCTGCGGATGAGTAGAGCATTTTGTTATTTGTCAATGCTCCTTGCAAATCACTTATCTGTTGTTCCAGCTTTGAGTCAACGTGCTTCAGAGTGTCCATCAGCGTTTCTCGTCGATCTTTGATTTGCTTGTCTAATTCCTCATAGCTGGATCGTATGTGATCGTATTCCGTCTTTTCAATGTCACCGTCTTTCAGCAACAAGTCCAGGGCTTGTTTTCTTCGCGTTATTATGTTGTGTTCCTTTCTAAGGTCTTCAGCTTCGACGCGCCAAGTCTGCATCAGTATTACTCTATCTTCGAGAACTTTTACAAATGTCATCGGGTGCTGTGCGACTTCACCATCGCTGTGCGCGATTTGTATTGCGGTGACTTCGTCTTTGATGTCTGCGGTGAGGCCGACTAATTTCCCGACTGGTCTTCCCATAGCGTCTTCGATTGTCTTTCCGAGGTATTTGCCGACTTGTTCGACGGTCGAGGTCAATACTGGATCTCCTAGTGCGATAATGGTTCGCTCAGCCGCTGTGATCCGCTCGGTAGGTCAGGGAATCTATCTTTCAGGTGTTGGTCAGCAATCGCGTTTGCTTCACCAAGAATCCTCTGGGCTTCTTCGTTAGAGGTAGTGACGTCGTATGACTCTGTAATGGGTTCTCCAGCGTCGGCTATGAAGCCATTCAGCATTTCACCTACTTCGTTGAGTTCGAAACCGACCTCGGGTATGACCCCGGAGATTTGGTTCTTGACCGAGCGTACGACGCTAGCAACAGGACCCATCATCCTTGCTATGTCACCAAATTCTTCAATCGTCTCCAAACGCAACGCCACTTGTTCCAGGGCGAGTTGACTTTGGAGCGTTACTTTGGCGATTTTTCTAACTTCAGCACATTCGTTGGCGTACATTGCCGCACGGGCATTGTCATGGGCCATCTGAGCACTGACGCATTTCGCGAAGATTTCCTTATCATGCTGCTGCATTCTGAGGGATGCAGATTCGAGCTTATTTTGCTGGGTTTTCAGTCGATAAATCGCAGAGGAGAGTTGCTGTTTCAGGGGAGGACGGTGGTGGAAGGGCATAGCAATTCTATGATTATCTTGTTCGCCGTCCCATTGATTTAGGAAATTGTTCACTTTTCAATTTCTCCATTTGTGTTTACGACAAATTCGGTTGATTGTTCTCCGTAGTCGGACAAACGCTATTCAAATTTCATGAAAGAAAGCTGTCAACTTTCGTCGAGTCATCGAAAGTAGTTTTTCATAATCAGCAGTTATGAAGTCGTTATGTAGACTATTCTGATCTCCCGTAGAATGGTGATCGAATCAATCACGTCTGCACATGAACGAACGACCGAAGCCGACAATAAGCCTCGTACAAATATTGGGAAAAATATCAATCGGATTGTGGAATCGACATAAAAATGGGAAAAAACATGTCACACGATAGCGGATTATGGATTCATCTGGAGTTTAATTTCGATCGTTGACACGTTCCTAGCGTCCGCTCCTTCACCGATAACTTCAGTGCCTACGTTAACTTCTTTGACGCTGAGCTTTCCGGCGAAGAATCGCCTCCGTGTCACCTCAACTACGTCAACGGCCGTGCTGATTGCTCGTCCACGTGCCTTAACGGTTAATTGTTGAGATCCGGATTGAAAATGCATCATTATTGCTGTCGCGTATGCCATAATCGGCTTCTTTCCAATCAGGATTGTGTCAGGTGGTATTGGCTGGCGTGACTTTGGCTGCGTCATGTCCGACATTGCGTCACCTCCTCGCTTGCTCTGAACTGTTAAGGTTGAGCTGGAGCAGTATGAGTCGGTCCTGAAATATGGCGATTTCGGTTGTGCTCCTTAGCTCGGAAATACCTTGAAGGGGAACATCAAGCCGAAGCTCACTAGAACGACAATCAGGTAGACTAGGACGATAAGTTTTGGCGGATTCTGATCAGCGATCATGTATGCGATAGCGGCACAGACTGCCGGAACTGTTGGTAAGAAGTAGAAGAGATAGGTTACCCTGTGGCCCAATAGTACGGCGGGAAAGTATGGCAGGTATGAGACCATGAACCATACCAAGGATAGTAAGGCAATGTCACTCTTTTGACGGAGGTACGAGTAGCCTGTGTATGCAATGGCAAACAGCGTCAAGTAAAGAATTGAGGGGTTCATGGCGCCCACAAAGTAGATTGAGTTCGACTCGGTGCTGACGGTTCCGGTTGTTACTTTAACATTAACGACTAAGTAAGGAATCTGGACTTGATTTACTAGCCATTGCCAGGGACAGCTGATTATTCCGCTTGGGCAGCTCGATACCAATGCTGACGAGTAATTTAGAACGTTCATGATGTGAGGCCCAGCCCACGGGTACCCTACCCAGAGCCTGTCGAGAATGGAAAGGATCAGCAGTAGTGAAACGGCATAAGTTAGAGTATACTTCTCAAACCACGAGAGGAATTTAGGCCAATGTAATGGCCTCTTTTCATTCAGAAACTTCACTGCGTGTACGATCACGATTACGATGAAACCTGCTCCTCCTGTCTCCTTGCAGAGGGTACTGAGGGTCATGCCGAAAGCGCTCAGGTACGGATGTCCATCGAAGTACCAGTAGATTCCAAGCAACATGAAGGAGAGTGTGAAAATGTCGAGCGTGGCGATTCGACTGTGAACGAACACGAGATTATCAAACGAGAAAAGGAAAGCACCGAGTAGAGGCACAGACTTGTAGGTTGACAAGCGTTTCAACAGGAGATAGAAGACGAGGATTGCGAATGATCCTAGTATGACGCTTGGAATACGCCAGCCGTACGCGTTATCGCCTAAGATGAGCATAGACAGTGCGATAAGCAGCTTTGCCAACGGCAAATGCTCGTGGTTTGGATCTTGACCTAGCGGAACATTCTGATATGGAGGTAATCCGTTTGACCCAAGACTCTGCGGAAGCCCAAGGAGAACCCTCCCGACGTTCACGTAGTACCATTCATCGAAAATCAGTGAACCTTCTGGTTTATCGAGCCAGATTAGACGCAGCACGACGTCTACGGCTAGGAGAACTAGGAAAACTCGGTCATATACATTGGAGAGATGCAGGTCCGGCCAGTTGAAGGAGATTGAGCCGAAGAATGAGCGTTTTCTTGTTGACAACAAGATTCTCACATCCTTTCGGCCAGTGATATGCCGAGCAATTGCATCGAATTACGAAGAACTATTTGAACCCCCTTCACAAGTAGAGCCCTAGCGTTTTTCACTCCTCCTTCGGCGTGTATAACATCTACTTTTTCATAGTATTCATGGAATTTCTCTGCTACTACGTTCGCATAGTTAGCTAGCTCCTCGGGTTTCAATTGATCAGCTGCCTCACAGAAGATCGTTGGCATCTGAGCAATTTTGAGTATAAGAAACCTTTCAAGTGGATGCGTAAGTTGAGTTAGGTCGCCATCGCCAGGGTAGACTGGCAATTTCCTAAGTATGCTCCCCGCGCGAGTGTACGCATAATTGATGAAAGGTGAACTGTTCTTCTCGAGGCTTAACACTCTGTCCCAAGTAAATGTAAGGTTTTTCACACTGTTAATGTTGAGCATGGCGAATTTTATGGCTCCTAGAGCGATCGTCCGACTGATTAACTCGACATCGTCCGGCACCGATGTCCCTCTTGAAGCAACCTCCTCACGTACTCTTTTCCTAGCTTGTTCAATTACATCATCAAGAGCGATGAATTTCGCTCTACGTTTGGACATTTTAGTTCCTGGCAACTCCACTAGACCGTATGCGTAATGGATTAGGTTGATTGCCGCATGTTTTTCTCCCAACGCATACAATGCAAGACGAATTTGTAATTGAGGAAGCGATTGCTCGGAGGCTATCACGTTAATGACGCGATCTGATTGCTTGAATTTGAATAGAGTGTAAGCTATGTCACGAGTAGGGTAAAGAGTTGATCCATCACTCCTGACTAGCGTGAGAGGAGGAACTTCATATCCCGGAGATAGTTGAAATTGATCTCTAAGAGAATACGCTTCAACAATTTGATTCACATTCATCTTGATGGAGGCGCCATCTGTTTCCGTGAAAGGTAATCTTGAGACTCTGCCGATAACTTTGTCGACATCTCCGTCCCAAATTAATTTGCTTTCCCAATCCCACTCATCGAACGATATGTCCATCTCCGCTAGGCTTCTACGGATACCGTCCAACGCTAGGTGTGCAACGTTTCTTACAAGTTCAGTAGCAGTTTTCTCATGGGCCTCGTATTCTCTGCCCAAAGCTTGTATATCTGCTTCCGCATCTGCTTGCTTCTGAACGGCTTCCAGGACCTTATTGAAAACGTCCTTATGCGTTGAACTAAGTTCAGCGGCTATGCCGGTCCACTCATCAAGAGTCTCCTGCAGTTGAACCCGTTCCTCCCCAAATTGAGCGTTCTGAAGTTTCCTCTTTAGCGTCTCTATCTGCACAGCGCAATTTGTAGCGGCATACAGCCGACCCAACCAAGTATCTGGTTTCCCTTCTGGTGTAGGCATTCCGAGCAGCTTGAATCCGTATGATAGTATCGAGACCTGTCTCCCGACATCATCCACATAAAATCGCTTTATGACTTGATGTCCGCGCGCGGTCAGCAACCTTGCCAACGCGTCTCCCAAGATTGAGTTCCGGACATGACCCATTGTTAGGGGTCCGCTAGGATTGGCACTTGTATGCTCGACCGCGATTTTGATAGGGTCACTGGTCTTTTCAATACCATACTCAGCCGGGTTTGCGGTAATTGATTCAAAAATTAGCGGTGTTGCTCTCGCATAATCTAGTTTGAAATTAACGTAACCTGAAATCTCGCAAACACTTGAGATCAATTCTGAGTTATCAAGTCGTGCGGCCTGACAGATCGACTGCGCGATTTCTCGTGGTGAAATATGCGCTTCAGTAGCAATCTCGTGTGCGATGGATGAAGAGAGTTCCCCAAAGTCAGAGTTAGGTGGAATTGAAAATCTGGGTATCCTCTCAACCCATGCAGGGAATATGCGCGACAAAGCGTCCTGGAGTACAGTTCGGCATTCATTGTTAAATTGTGAAAGGGTATTAGTCAAGTCAATCGAATCTCTATGTCCAACTGCTTTCTTCACTTGACTAATTCATTGCTATGAAGCCTACTGTTAATTGCGCGTGATGATCTGAAGTCGATTCTAACCGTGGATCCTATCTCTCACCCTTCTGTGCAGAGGAATACTCCGCCTTCCGTTGGCCGCAGGTTGTAGTTTATTAATTCAGAACTGTGTCGAGATAGCGCTGGATGGGCGGGTAGTCTAGCCTGGATAGGGCACAGGCCATTCCCTCCACTTTCGTTTCGGGATTCACTTCGTGAACCGGAGCCTTCGGGCATTAGCCATAAACCTGCAGCAAAGATAGTCCAACTTACAATATTAGTTCAGTAGACGAGTGAA
>CAZAGP010000294.1:0-3918 GCA_964484575.1 uncultured Candidatus Bathyarchaeia archaeon
ACAAAGACTGAGAGGCTGCGAAAGAGCCTCTTCTCCTCATCATCAAGTAGGTCGTAACTCCACTGAATCGTATCGCGTAATGTCCGTTGCCTCACGGGCGCCCCGGACGCACCCGAACTCAGTAACTGAAGCCGTTTTTCCATCCGCTTCAGCATTTCACTTGGCGAGAGAACGCGGATCCGTGCCGCCGCCAGTTCCAACGCTAACGGTAGGCCGTCGAGCATGCTGCAAATTTCGACAACCGACCGCGCATTATTTCCCGTGACAACGAAATCGGGTCGAATTGCTTGTGCCCGCTGGACGAACAAAAGGACTGCAGCATATCCGAGGAGTGATTCGACCGGAGGCAACCGCCGCAGGTCAGGTAGTGGGAGGGGCGGGACAGGAAACTCCTGCTCCCCTCGAATCCGTAAAGGTGTGCGACTCGTCACTATCATTTTGAGTTTAGGACAATCCGCCAACAGTTCACTAACCGTGAGCGATTCGGTGAGAAGGTGCTCAAAGTTGTCTAGTACAAGTAAGGACGCCTTTTCTCTCAGCGCATCCTTCAGGCTTTGGAACAGAGGCACCTCCTTTTTCTCGGAAACCCCTACAGTTTCCGCGATACAGGGCACTACAAGAGTAGGATCAGTCACCGTGCCCAATGAAACTAGGAAGACGCCTCCGGGAAAATGTTCAGCTAGACTCCATCCCAGTTCCTCACTCAGCCTGGTCTTACCAGCACCTCCTGGACCAGTGAGTGTCAACAAGCGCGATTCACTTCCCAAGAGAAGTTGCCTCGCCTCCCTCAGCTCCTTCTCGCGGCCGATCAACGGAGTGAGCGGAGAAGGAAGCTTAATCGGTCCTTGTGCCTTCGCCCTTGCGCGCGAAATAACCGCAAAAGGGTCATTCCTTGGATTTTCCGCGCCGGCCTGTACCGTTCCAACCCCTCTGGAACCGTCAACCATATTCTCTGTCACATACTGATTAACAGAAGAAAGGCACTCTAGAAAATTAGAACTTATTGGAACCCTACTCGAACCAAACGAACAGCATCTCGACCGGCCAAACCGGGAAAAACGCGCGACCTGACACATGATACATACATACGAGTCAAAAGGAAAGTTCAGAACTGGGGCTTGGCCGACTCGATCGTTCTATACGTGAAAGTGGTCACCTTGGCGCAAGCGCCTTTGCGAGATTAATTCATAGCGCTGAACTCGGTCGCGATATTTGACGAGTGCAACTTCATCCCGTAGATCGTCATAGACTCCGTAATCAGGCCGACGACCATCACGCGGCCGGAAGCCCGAACCATAATGTTATCCACCCCATGAAGGACCACCCCTTCTACGACGTATAACCAAACCGGAACACGGCTTCAAGACATACACCATCATCATTACTGCAGGGCGAACAACTCTTAAGGCTCTCTCACTCAGCCAACTATCATGCGCCGCCCGACTCTTTCTTTATTTGAAAAGAAGATCGTAAGCGAACTTTCCTCCGACCTCCTCATGAAACACACGAGAGAGATCTCGAGATACGTAAGGGTCTCAGGTAGCGAAGATGAGGCGAAGTCTCTAGAATATGTGAGGAACGTTTTGGGAAACTACGGCTTCAAGATTCAAGAGTACCATGTGGACGCATACATTGGTTACCCACTAATGGCGCGCCTCGACATCAAAGGGCCTGGATCGCGGAGGATAACCGGCACATCTAATGCGCTGGCACCGTCCACCTCTCCACACGGAGTTAACGGTGAGATAGTGGACTTAGAGTCCGGTGACGAACATAGTTTTTCGAAGGCGGCAGTCGACGGGAAACTGGCTCTACTTCATGGCCTGGCTGAACCAGAGGTAGCGAAACGCGCCGAGAAACATGGTGCCGTTGGAGAAATTTTCATCAACGATGACTATGCCCACGAAGGCACGGTTTCGGTTGTATGGGGGACACCTCGTGCCGAAACTGTACATCTCCTGCCGAGGACTCCGTGCATCACGATATCAAATCGCGAAGGAGAATGTGTCAAGAGTCTTCTAGCGAAACGGCAGGTTTCCGCAAGACTGGTAACTCATACATGGCGTGGGTGGCGGAAGATACCGATTGTTACCGCCGACATTCCGGGTAACGTGGAACCCGACAGGTTCGTGATGCTATCGGGGCACATAGATTCCTGGCACTATGGTGCAATGGACAACGGATCTGCCAACGCGGCAATGATCGAGGTCGGTCGAATAATCTCGAAGCACAGGAAGCTCCTTCGACGCGGGCTCAGAATTGCCTTCTGGTCGGGGCACTCCCACGGAAGGTATGCTGGTTCGGCGTGGTATGCCGACAATTTCTGGCTTGACTTGGAAAAGAACTGCGTTGCCCACGTGAACGTCGATTCACTAGGGGCAAGAGGTGCAACACTACTCAGCGAAGCTCCCGTCATGTCATCAGCTAGGGATTTTGCCTCTGCGATAGTCGAGAAAGTTGCCGGACAGAAATTGTCAGGGCGCGACCTGTCGAGGGCTGGGGACCAGTCGTTTGTTGGCATCGGAATGCCGTCTATCTTCATGGAGCTATCCCAGGTTCCAATCGAAGCGAAAGGGGTAGAGTCAACGGCGAAGGCCTTGAACGTAATCGGATCGTCCCTTAGCGGTCTCGGATGGTGGTGGCACACGCCCGAAGACACAATCGATAAGATCGACCCCGGAAACCTACTTCGAGACGCGCGGATCTACGCATTAATCACTCTCGCCTTGTGCACTAATCCTATTCTCCCCTTCGATTATCGCAAGACCACCGAAGAAATGAAGAGAACACTTGAAGAGCTTCAAGCGAGTGTTCACGAGAACTTCGACCTTAGTTTCCTCGTTAAGCAAACGAACGATTTGCTGGCGGTCCTGAAGCTGTTCTATGGCAGGAGGAAGAAACTGAAAGCAAAGAGACAATTGGACGCATTCAACGGCGTTTTGATCGAGTTGGGACACCTGTTGATACCGGTGACGCATTCAAGCAAGGGCAGGTTTGACCACGAACTCGCGATCTCAGTTCCAATAATGCCGTGCTTTCAAGAGGTAAAGCGGCTATCGGCCCTAAACAAGAACTCGGACGAGTTCAAATTCTTGTGTAACGGTTTGCGACGAGAAGCCAATTGCGTAGCATACGCGCTGAACGAATCAGTAGAAATCGTAGGCCGTGCAATGGATATGAAATGACTTTTGTTGGATGGATCTTTGCCAGAGTAAATCACAAGGTTTCATGGGGGATGATTTCACTGGGACTGCGTTATGCTACATTATTTCGCCGCCGTTGACGTTGAGAGTTTGGCCTGTTATCCATTGGGCCGCGTCGGAACACAGGAAAGCTACGGCTTCTGCGATGTCGAGGGTTCGTCCCATTCTTTTTAGAGGGAGTGTGGCCAGCTCATCTGCTATTTCTTCCGGTTTCATAGTGAACGCTGTCTCCGGTACGGAGCCTGGGGCGACGCAGTTGACGTTGATGTTGTATGGTCCTAACTGTCTGGCTAGTGTTTTTGTCAAATTCATTATTCCGGCTTTGGAGACTCCGTAGGCTGGTCCCGATCCGCCTACAATTCCGTGTCCGGTTATGCCGGCAACCGATGAAATGCTCACGATCTTCCCCCACCTCTGCTGCTTCATTATTGGAGCGACTTCTTTCGAGAAGAGGAATACGCTCTTGAGGTTGACGTTCAACACGTGGTCCCATTCTTCTTCGGTTAAGTTTTCGATGAGCACGTGAGTCGGATCTACGATAGATCCAGTAGCATATCCTATGCCTGCGTTGTTCACCAGAATTTCCAGTCTACCAAATTTGGTAAGTGTTTCTTTAACGGCAAGTTTGACGTCGGCGTTTTTCGAAACATCGCACTTGATGGCCAATGATTTTGATCCCCTAGCTCCCACCTCGGCGGCGGTGTGTTCCGCTCTC
>CAZAGP010000295.1:0-5390 GCA_964484575.1 uncultured Candidatus Bathyarchaeia archaeon
TCGATTGAGTCAACATCCAAGTTGGAGAGACTGCGATCAACAAAACTCTCTAGGTTCTTCTGATTGTAGCCCTCTGCCGTGTGAGGCGAGAGACGTTGGCCTGCTTTGGTGGCTACGAAGATTTCCTCTTTCCTATCCTTAAGTAAGCGTCCGATTAGTTTCTCGCTTCTACCGTCACCGTAAACGTCAGCTGTGTCAATTAAGTTGACGCCTAGGTCGATTGCACGGTTCAACGCAGCGAGCGATTCAGCGTCTTCAACTTTCCCCCAGTCACTACCGATAGGCCACGCGCCGAAACTTACTGTGGAGACGCGCATGTCTGTTCGTCCTAATTGACGGTACTCCAAGCTAACACACTGAGAGTTGGAAGTCAATCCACGTATTTAAGTGGAGATTCGAAACAAACGTAGGATCCTCTGTAAGTCTGTCCAGTTCTCATTCCGATTAAGTAGGCGCGGTTGTCACCAGGGATTTGTCTGCGAGTGACACATCATCGATATAGGTGACGGGTGCCTTCACGTGTGAAGCGCGCATGTCTGCGTATTACATAATTCCAGGTAGTTTCTTGCAGGAACAGGATTCTGCCAGATCTTGACAGGGTCATGGTGACGAAATGCGCTATGATGGTTAAGTCTGTTGGCAGAGGCTCGTCAGTCGCCATGTTGAGGCTCTTGCTACTGGTTTTACTGTTCGCTTTTGTGCCTTGTCAAAGCGTGATTGCAGATTCCTCTCCGACTCAGCCGTTATTGGGGTTTGCGTGGCCTCTCCATGAAATTCCAGTGCTAGTGAACAGTTCGCTGCCGAACGCGTCAAGCGCTGTTGCTGGTGCCATACTTACTTGGAATCTGGCGCAGCAATGGTTCATCACAACTTACATGGGAGGTAGCAGTAAACCGTTCCTTTTCTACGAGACTAATTCCTCGTCGGACAGCATGGTCACGGTCAACTTCAACCGGACACAAACCACGGACGATTTAGGTTTGACAACCTCAGGAGAGCTCCATGATCAGGAGGGGGCTTTCGTGAAAGTCACAGTAGCAATTAGTATCGACTTAGCTTGGAAGGGTGGAAAGGCATTAACATCTGCAGAATTACAGACTTTAGCAACACATGAACTAGGGCACGCCCTCGGCCTTGGTCACACAACATTCAGTTCGACGGATTTGATGAATCACGTTCCCACCGTCATGTTTCCTTCAACATTAAACTTGTACGCGGTCTACTTACTATCCTTAGTGAATAACGTCAACGATCTACCTCAGCAGCCAGTAACACTCCCAGGAGCTATACCGTATGAGACGGTCTCCCAGGGCGAATTGGACACCGTCAATCTCGTTACAGTTCAATCCGCAACGACATCTGCACAGCCCTTATCCCAATTCGTTGGAGTGATAACGGACGGCCCATGGTTGTATCTAGGATTCTTTATCGTCTTGGCTAGTGCTGTAATCATGGTCACTGTTACTGGGAGGAAAAGGCGCCGAAGTAAGAATGACATGACGCAGTTCCCGCTGATTTTCCGTGAAACCCCTTCGCCTGAGGAGAAGCCCATTCAGCGTGCACAATTGAAGAAGTGTCAGCATTGCGGATCAGAAGTACCTCGCAATCAACTAATTTGCCGAGAGTGCAGTATGCCCGCCTGAGTGTTCACAAACGTTAAGCGCCGTAACATGAAAATCAGTGGTATTGTCCCTGGGCCTAGTGAACGCATGAGCGAATTCGATTAGAGTTTTCACGGCAGTACCCCCGAAACCCAAGACCCCTTAAACTTCAAGAACCCAAGAAGATGATGAACTTCAGGAACCCATTGAGGAGTTATTATGCTAATCGTCCACACTGCCGATCTTCACCTTGGAGTCGGTAACTACGCACCACTTAACCCCTCAACGGGCATGAGCCGGAGGATAGATGACTTCATCGTTGCATTCGATCATGTAGTCGACTACGCGACACAGAATAACGCTGACATCTTCCTATTGTGCGGAGACACGTTCAAGGACCCTAACCCTAACTCGACCGTTCTGAAAATGTTTGCAAGCCGACTTAGCCGACTATCGCGTGAGAAGATTCAAACCGTAATTATCCTAGGAAACCACGACGCGCCAAGAGGAGGACGCGCCGCACCACCTGAACCGTTAGTTGAATTGAACGTTCCCAATGTGCACTATTTCTCGCAACCAGGTTTCACAGATTTCATCTGTCGATCTGGAGAGAAAGCACGCGTATTCGCGATACCGTACCGGCACCCCGTCAAAGTAGCATCCAACATAACTGCAGGTCAAACTGGATTACGGAAGGAGCTTGTGAGGAAGAGCTACCTTGAACAGGTGACTAAGGAAGTTGAAACCTTCAGCAGAGAAGGCAGGAGCGACGCCGACGTTTGCATACTTGCCGGGCACTTCAGCCTAGAAGGAGTAGTCGCAGGGTCGGAGAGAAATTGGACGATAGATGAAGAATATGCACTCCCCCCAACGTTATTCGACATACGTCTCTTTGACTACGTTGCCATGGGGCACGTTCACAAGCACCAAGCAATCAAAGCTAGAACCCCCATAGTCTATCCAGGGTCAATCGAACGGGTCGATTTGGCTGAAGCAGATGAGGAAAAGGGCTTCTTGCGGGTTGACATCAAACATGAATCTACATCCTGGAGATTCGTCAAACTACCAACGAGGACGATGCAAAACCTCCAGATTAGCTGCAAAGAGAGAGAAGACCCAGTCTTAGCAGTGAAGGTTGAGATTGCGAATCACTCTGTTGAGCACGCGATCGTGAACCTGCAAATGACTTTCTCAGAGCCGATCACATCAGCGCAGAAGAGCGAGATCAATGGGCTACTCAAAGGCGCATTCTGGAGTGAAGTCCAATATTTGCGCCCTGCAGAAAAAGAAGAAGAGCGGAAACTTGTTAGAACACTCGACCCTACCCAAGCACTCGGTGAATATCTCAATTCGCTGAACATTCCGGAAGCAAAGCGGAATGAGGCTATGAAGATCGGTCAGCGAATCATTGAAGAGACCACCGCGAAGGCGGAAGCATGATCATACAGTCGATTTCTCTCCGCGACTTCAAGAGCTACGCTGGACAGACGATTGATCTCAACGAAATCGACTCCATTGGCATATGTGGACCCAACGGTGCCGGTAAGAGCACTATAATTGAAGCGGTAACCTTCGGGTTATTCGGAAAGTGCACGTCGACCGAACGCAAGGAACTCGGAAACGAAGCGATCATCCGAGACGGCCAGGACGAAGCCTTCGTCTCAATCATGTTTGAGAAAGATGACCAAGAATACACGGTAGAGCGCATGGTTCGTAGAAAAGGAACTGGAACGGCGACTTTGACCTCCGCAGGAAAAATGATCCAAGCAGGAACAGCCACCGTAAACACCATGGTCCAGTCAATAGTTGGGATGGATTACGAGACGTTCGTTAGCTCAACCATAATTCGACAGGATGAAATGGACAAGATCTCCGATCTACGACCAGGTGAAAGAAAGGACATTCTATCAAAAATTTTCGGCCTTGAAATTTATGACAAGCTCAAGAAGACTACTCACGAAAGACTATCTAAAGCGGAAGCTGAAGTTGAAACCGCAGAACTGCTCCAGAAACAGCTTAGGCCGCTCATATCAAATGAAGATGCGATCAAGAACGAGTTGGAGGATGCTGAAGCATCATCCCGGCGTTTGGTCACTGAAATTGGAAAGAGCGAACAGAAGCTAAACAGCCTGGAAGCTGAAATTGCGAAGGCAATTCAAAAGAAGACCACGTACGACGTCAAGAACGCTCAACTCCTTTCGCTAGAACGAGAGATCACCTCAACCAACTCGCTACTCACATCTATCTCCAAAGACATCTCCGCGGGAAGGGATTCCGAGAAAGAACTCTATAGACTCAAGAAGGATGTGGGAGTTGTCACAAACCTTGAGCTACAACGGTTAGAACTAGAAGGCTTGAAGGAAGAGGTCGCCACGAGTCTTCTTCAACATGAACAAGAAACACGATCACTGAAGCATGCTATCGCAGATGAAAAAATGCATTACAGCACAATTCAAGATTCAAGAATAGCAGAATGCCCGGTCTGCAGACGACCATTAGACGATGAACACCGTCACAGGGTTCTCGAAGAATCCAATTCCAAGATCAGTCAACTTACAAACAAACTTGACAAAGTTACAGAGCAATCAGCTCTAGATCGAAAACGATTAGACAGCGAGCTGCTCCCCAAACTTCAGCTAGTCGAAGAAGAACTCAGTAAGAGCCGTAATCTTCAAGTCAAGATAGCACACCTCGAAGGCGCAGTTTTCAATCTAGACAAACTTGCCCAGTCAGAAAAAGACTTGAAATCCAAACTGAAAAACGCAGAAGCTGAGAAACAGAGACTGAATGCCGAACTAGCAACCCTTGACATTGCTCATCTGGAAACGTTTGAGAAGGAACGAAAGGACACGTTAATTCTGCTTGTACAACTTCGAGAAGAGAAGGGCAGAGCGGAAGAATCAGCCAAGCGGCTAAAGAATCAACTTGTTCAGATTGCAAACGCTAGAGAAGACATAGAACGGATCAAACGACAAACCGCTACTCGAGTAGATGAGATTTCCATATACGGAGTCCTCGAGGGCGCGTTCGACAAAGACGGTATACCAACATCCATCATGAAGAGCCTAGTCCCGGAGGTTGAGGAAGACGCTTCAAGAATTCTCTACGACCTTTCGAAAGGTGAGATGCGGATCGGTTTCAAGTTCGGTCGCTCAACTAAGGCAGGAACTCAGACGGATGAACTCGTCATGGAAGCTGAGGATCATACCGGACAGCATCCGGTAACACGCTTCTCCGGCGGAGAGAGGATGCGAATCAACCTAGCCCTACGGCTTGGCATCTCAGAGGTCATAGCACGACGCAGCGGATACAAAGGCAAAATCGAGACGTTAATAATCGATGAAGGCCTTAGCGCGTTAGATGAAGAAGGACGACGAGCAACTTTCGAGATACTCCGCCAATTACGTCGGCGCTTCAAGAAAATACTGATAATTTCACATCTTGACGACGTCAAGGACGCATTCGAAACCAGGCTTGTCGTGTCAAAATCTGCGACAGGGCTGAGTATCGTCGAAATCCAATGACATGCATTACTGCAATAGAATCAAATAGTTGGTTGAGCAATTAGTTTGAGTCATACAATCTTCGCGCTAATTCTCAGTTGAACTTGTAAGGGAACCTAGATCAGCAGCAAATTACCCTAGATCGAACATACTTCCGACTGAGTTTGAATTTTGACTAGCAATCACACGCGATATGGGGAAATACGGAACCATCGAGGTAAGTTATTTATGCACAAGATCAACGAGTGAATGCGGTCTCATTCATGAGTAGTGAAGGTCGACCCAC
>CAZAGP010000296.1:0-2630 GCA_964484575.1 uncultured Candidatus Bathyarchaeia archaeon
TCGAGTGCGGAATCGTTCCAACACCGGCCATGCTCTTTGCGATCAAAAGATTACACTATTCTGGAGGCGTATCGGTAACTGGCAGCCACACACCAGCATCCACAACCGGCCTGTTATTCTTCCTGGATGATACGGGTGAAATAAGTGAACGTGAAGAGCAACGATTCGAAGAACTCTTCAAGGCAGAGCACTTGACACGGAAGTCATGGAGTGAAGTGGGCTCTTCAAGCGCTCTTGACATTTCAGATACGTACCTTGAACAGTTACGAAAAGAATTAGGCAATCTCAACGGTTATCGAGTGGTAGTAGATCCCGGAAACGGATCAACGTGGAGAACGTTGAGTTCCGCTCTAGAAAATGCAGGTTGCGAAGTTATTACAATAAATGGGCAACCCGACGGAACCTTCCCGGCACGGTCACCGTATCCTCAACCCTCAACGCTAGGCCAACTGGCCTCGACTGTTAAGGATTCCAGAGCCGACTTAGGAGTTGGGGTCGACAGCGATGGAGATAGAGCATTATTCGCAAGGAGCGGGAACGTGTTATGGGGCGATACGACATGCGCCATCTTCATCAAGAATGAATTAAGAAGTCACAATGGCGGACAAGTCATCACAACAATTAACACATCTAACATAATCCGTCTTCTCTGTCAAGAATGTGGAGGCACCCTTACCGTGACGAAGGTCGGGCCGCCGGCAATGGCTCAAGCTCTACGCAACCAGAAGGATGCGCTGATCGCCACGGAAGAATCTGGGAAGTATATTTGGCCTCAAATCCTCCTGTACGGTGATGCTGCTCTCGCAACCGGCAAGCTGCTGAAGATAATGAGGGAGGAGCAGAAGAGTCTAGAAGAGCTTGAGGGTGAACTTCCAAGATTCTATCAGTTCAAGTCAACTTTTTCCTGCCCAGAGCAACTGAAGTCGCCTGCTGTGCACTTTGCCGTTAACGTCTGGAAGGATGCGAAGGATGTGGAAGTTTCAACGATTGACGGTATCAAAGTGAACTATCCTGGGCACTCATCATTCCTTCTCAGAGCCTCGGGAACTGAGCCGACCCTCCGATGTTACGCAGAAAGCCGAAACCTAAATGAGGCTAAGAAACTTCTGGAAACGGTCAACAAGCTTGCTCAAGAGGCCTTAGCGAAAGCGAAAGTGGGTTAAACGTGGTTTCCAGAGATCAACTCGCAAAGATGATCGACCATTCCATACTGAATCCAAGCGTTACGGATGAAGACGTCCAGAAAGGATGTCAAGAAGCCCTCAGATACGGTTTCGCAGCCGTCGTCGTAAATCCAAACCATGTGCCGATCGTTACGCGAGAACTCAAAAACGCGACTGTGAAAGTTTGCAGTGTCATCTCGTTTCCTTTCGGGCTTTCAACGACAACAAGTAAGATCCATGAGGCCAGAACCGCGATGGAACAAGGGGCAGATGAAATAGATATGGTGATGAACTTCAGCGCTCTAAAATCCGGAAATTCGCAACTTGTACTTAGCGACATTAAGGGAGTCGTCGAGGAAGCGCGGAGAACGCACGGAAAGATTGTGAAGGTAATTCTCGAGAACTGCTACCTAACAGAGAAGGAAAAACGAGAAGCGTGTAAGTTGACTGTTCAGGCGGGAGCAGACTTCGTGAAGACGTCGACAGGGTTCGGGAAGACAGGCGCCACGGTTGAGGACGTTAAACTCATGAGGGAAGTGGTGGGGCGAAACTTTGGGATTAAGGCAGCAGGTGGAATACGAAACTTGGAACAAGCACTCAAGATGATTGAAGCCGGCGCCAACCGGATTGGGGCAAGTGCAAGTGTGTCTATAATTGAAAGCATAAAACCGTAAATGGACCAGGGGTGAACGTGCAAAGCTGCGTGACGCAGAAATAGCTGTAACGCCCCATCTCTATCATCCTAAGCCAGTTGATGAATTGTATGACTGCTAACTTACAGTACCATATCAAATGCCGCAAAGGCGACGTGGCACGCTACGTCCTCCTTCCAGGAGACCCTGCCCGTGTCAAAGTCATAGCATCATTATGGGACGAATCACGTAAAGTCGCTGAGAACAGGCAGTATGTGACCTACACTGGAAAGGTCGGGGACCTCGACATTTCCACTACTTCAACTGGGATAGGTGGCCCTAGTGTTGCGATAGCAGTTGAGGAGCTTGCACGATTGGGCGCCGACACATTCATTCGAGTTGGAACATGCGGTGGAACCCGCACAACTCAAAAGATCGGCGACGTTGCAATAGCCACTGGCGCCGTAAGATGGGAAGGCACCAGCAAACAGTACGTCCGACCTGAATACCCGGCTTTCAGTGCACCAGAAATCGTGCTGGCTCTAATAGAATCATCCGAATTATCCGGAGTCGAATACCATGTCGGAATCACAAAAACAAGTGACAGCTTCTACTCGAACATGGGGTTTCGAGGGTACAGTCAGAGCTGGATGAGAGACGTTGAGAAGGACTTCGCAAGAGCAAACGTGATCAGCGTAGAGATGGAAGCAGCCACGCTCTTTACGCTAGCAAACCTGTACGGGTTACGAGCCGGATGTATCTGTTCTATAATTGACCTCGTCCCCTCTATGGAGAAGAGTGAAACGGAGGCGCAAGAAATGTCCGTAGAAGAAGC
>CAZAGP010000297.1:0-5160 GCA_964484575.1 uncultured Candidatus Bathyarchaeia archaeon
TAATAATCCGGCATGGAACTCGGAACTGTTTGGCCAGCGTGACTACTATTAAGCATTAGGACCTGCAGGGGATTCCACGCGATGCACAAATGGGACCTTGCGACAGTTACTAATCTGAAGTGCTACAAATTGTTGAAGCAAACAAGCGATCTCTTTGATGTTCTGAAAAGGAGGAGAGCATGCAGGGACTTCGTGCCAAGAGAGATTCCGAACGAGGTCTTAAGAAAAATAGTGTACGCGGGGCATCGAGCTCCTACGGGTGGAAACATCCCCTACAGGTTTCTCATCGTCGTGAAGGATTCCGTTCAGCTGAGAATGCTTAAAGCAGCCGCGCCAGGATACTTCGGCGAAAGTACCGCGGCTATCGTCATATGCACCGACTTGCGAGTCGATGGCGGAGCTACGAAAAGTGACGCTGACCAATGCTGTCTATATGACGCAGGAGCAGCTGCCGAGAACATTGTTCTTGCAGCTTACGCGCAAGGATTGGGAGCTTCTTTCATAAAATCGTACTCTGAGACCGCAGTTAGCAGAATTCTCGAATTGCCCGAGGGATGTCGAACGGAACTCATCGTCTCATTAGGTTACCCTGCCCCTAACGAGCCTCCTCCGATTAAGAAACGTAAGGAAGGAAAGATCACCTACTACAACACATACGGTTCACAGGACCATAATCCGTCGCCCCTTGGTTCGCCTGTGCCAATGACGTCGGAACAGTTCCTGTTCGAGTATGCCCTCTTCCTGCTCACCGCCGCGCATGGGATACCTAACGAACCTCGTGTCTATGGGGCCATTCGCCTGCTGGACGCCGCATGTAAGATCACTGGCTTATACTCCACCTCTAACGCGCTGAAACTTGACCCGTTCCTCTTGGAGGCCAAGAGAAAGATAGACAAAGAACTCGACACGGCCATGACATCAGAAGAAGAATTCATGCATTTCATAGACGGATTAACAGATGACTTCACCATGGAACTAATGAAAAGGTGCGGTAAGTCAAGTGCAGCTGAATCCTGCCGCTACGAATTATGATTTGCGACATCGAAAATTCCAATGAACGCTTAAATTTGCACCTTTGGCTCGTTAATTGAATTCTATGAGACAAGATTTGAGGGTTGGCGACGTTTCCGCGGAACCGGGTCAGCGGAAGTACGGACCAGCAACTTGGGTCGAGCTACGTGACGGTTCACGCGTTAATCTACCCGTGATCATACTGAATGGCCAACTTGAGGGTCCGAAGGTTGTGGTTAACTGCGCCACGCATCCCACGGAGCTGGTGGGTTACGCTGCTATTCAAATCTTGACTAGGAAGATCGACCCGGCCAAGTTGAAGGGGAGCTTGATCGCGTTCCCAATCTCTAACCCTCTAGGAATGCAGTGGGGTGAATACGTGACGCCACACGATTACGTTAACATGTATGTTGCCTATCCAGGAAGCAAAGAAGGATCGATAACCTCTCGACTTGCGAACTTCATCTGGGAGAACGCCTCGAAAAGCGCAGACCTGGTGATGGACATTCATGAGAACGTCAAACCATGTCTCCATTTCTCCTTCGTAGGTTACTGTAAGGACAAGAAGATTGAGGAGAAGGCGTTGGAAGCCGCGAAGGCTTTCGGTTTAACGATAATTCGACCAAAAGGCGAGTTCGCCCTAGCAGGCATGAAACCAGGTGACGTAGAGTACACGGACGCCCTGTCTGCGAATGGGGTTCCAGCGTTTACACCGGAGCTAGAAGCGGGAACCGATTTGACGATGGGAGAAGAATGGGCGAGCGTTAGGGTTGGCGTTAGAGGATTGATGAACGTCTTGAAGCAACTGAAAATGATCCCGGGATCCGTTGAACCTCAAACAGAGGTCAAAGTCTTCACAGGCAATTTCGCCTTTCATGGTATGGCAGTTGCGAATAGGGGCGGTATCGTCAACAGGCTGGTTGACGTTGGTGTGAAGGTAAGACAAGGTACTCCTATAGCAACCGTGCTCAACGCGTATGGGGAAATAGTGGAGACGATTGAGATGCCTGTCAACGGTTACGTTTGGGGATGGAATATTGGGTCACCTCCGAACTTTAACTGGACCGTTCAATCAGGAGACAGCGTCGCCTTCGTTTACCAAGACGCATAGGTCCCGTTAACTTGGCATGAAGGAACCATCTTACCAGTTTGAGAAACTGAAATAGTGCTAAATGGTCTAAGCAAACCCATTGGAGTGTTGGAGATGCGCAGGAAGCCACGGCAGATTATTGAGAATATGAGTAAGAAGCGCGGGTACACGTACGCGTCATATAGGCAACTGGCTGAAGAGGACCCTGCCTTCTTGGAGAAGTACAATCAACTGTACGAACTCGTGATGCTCCGAAAACGGATCTTCCCAGAGAAGATTAAGGAACTATTCTTCTTGTGCGCCATAGCCGCGCGAAATCCAGGTGACACCACTGCGATGAGAAATCACATGAAGCGTGCGCTTGGAAAAGGTGCAACGAAACAGGAAATCGTCGAAGCTCTTGAATGCGCATTCTTCCCTGGAGGAGCACTAAGTCTCCACTACAGCCTCAACATGCTAGTTGAACTTCTGAACCAGAACAGGACCTAACCTTTCGTCAGCTACACAAAAGGCTAATTGTGAACTTACCTCGTTACTTTTAAAGTTCAGAAGAAGATTCTGGCCACACTAAGCGTGGTGTGCTCGTGACAGTCAAGGAGTTTCATGTTTTCTCGCCAGTTCTAATTCTGGTAATCATGGGCGCGGGCGTATTGACCCTGTATGAGCTGCGAATTCCCCCTCTCGCTGCAATGTTAGCGCTCGAAGCCTTAGCGTCCGTATGGGTGTACAAAGATTCCAAGGTATTGAGTGAAAAGTATCCTGATGAGTGGAAAGATGCTGAGCTTGGTTCTCCCTTCTGGCTTGGAGTGACCGCTCTAATCTTCGCTCCGATTGGTCTACCGCTCTACACGTACGAGTTAAAGAGCTTGAACAATGCCTTGAAACAGGCAGAAGCAGTTTGACGCTGTAACAGTTTTGAAGATTCCTTTCTGTTCCACGCTTCATCAATGCAGATTACACGAAGAATTTCATTCCAACTAATGAGGGCAACACGTACTGCGTCACGATGAATAAGACTATGAAGTAGATGATCAGAAGACCGATTGATATTAGCAGGTTCCGTTTCCATTGAGTACTCCACGCAATTCCTAACGGTAATCCTAGAGAGAAGCCAATGATGTGGGAGATGTACGCTACGTTGCTCTGGTAATGATAGTAAACCGCAACAGCGTTGTATAGGAAGTAGAGAACCGCAACCAATCCGACGGGCATAAGCAGAAGCCATGACCATCGAAGAGGTTTCATCAGCATGACCACGGCGGTTAACGTGAAGATGGCTGCTGACGCGCCTACGAAAGTTGTGTCTGGAGGAAAGAAGGGTATGCTTAGCAGGAAACTGAGAAGTCCGCCGAGAAAGAAAGCGGATAGCATTCGCTTGGAATCCTTAGAAATGCTCTCTAACGTGTTGCCGAAAACATACAGGAAAATCATGTTTCCTAATAAGTGGACTAGATTGGCGTGAACGAAGATTCCTGTGACCAGCGTCCAAATTCTTCCCGCCTCCAAATTTTGAAGACTAAACGCAAGGTCCTTCTGCACAAGGTCCGGATTCTTGGATCCAAGATACCAAGCAAAGAGGCTCGTCAGAAAGCAGAGTAGGATCAGAACGTTCGTTGCACGCATGCAAGATCAAGACAGTTGACGACTAGTTGAATATTAACCGCGATTGCATGTCATGAATCCTCGGAAATTGAGATTTTCACGCGGTTTTGCTGACGAAGTGGCAGGCGACTGATCTCTGCTCTGACATTGGGTCTAGGCTTGGTTCCTTAGTGTGACAAATTGCCTCAGCGAATGGACATCGCGGGTTGAATCTGCACCCTGATGGGGGAGCAATGGCGCTGGGTGGTTCTCCAGCTATTGTGGTGCTTAGAAGGTTCTTCTTCTTCGGGTCAGGAATGGGCGCGGAGGCGAGTAGGGCGATTGTGTAGGGGTGGCGAGGTTTGTTGATAACCTGATCCGTAGGCCCCTCCTCGACGATCTTTCCAGCATACATGACGTAGATTCGGTCGGACAAGTATTCGGCAACGGATATGTTGTGTGTAATGATCAGGTAGCTTAAGCCGTGAGTGGTTTGGAGGTCGAGGAGAAGGTTGAGTATTTGGGCTTGGACTGAGGCGTCCAATGCGCTTGTTGGTTCGTCCAGTACAATGAGTTTCGGTTCGTTTATTATGGCTCTGGCAATGTTGACTCGTTGTTTTTGGCCTCCGCTGAGTTGGCGAGGGATCCTCCGAAGTATGTCGCTGCCGAGTCCCACTTCGTTTGTGACCTGTGTGACTTTGCTATCAATCTCTTCTGCAGTTAGTTTTGAGAGTCCACGCAACGGTTCGGCGATGATCTCTCGTATCTTCATCTTCGGGTCGAGTGCGGAGTCAGGGTCTTGGAAGACGATCTGGATGTTTCTGTAGTAATCGTTGGATCTAACTGCTTCTTGTCCATCAAACCTTATCGAGCCTGCGGTCTGGCGAGTTAGGAGCAGGATTGTTCTTGCGAGGGTTGTCTTACCGCATCCGCTTTCGCCCACGATTGCAACGGTTTCACCTGAGCCTACATTAATGGAGACTGTGTCAACTGCCCTGACCTGTTTAGCGTGTCTCTTCAGGATTGAACCTCGGAGTGTGAAGTATGTCTTCAACTCCTGGGCTTCAAGGAGAGCTTTCTTGTCACTCATAGAGGTAACACGCAACTCTGTGCTCCTTTGTTTGAAGTTCAGGCTTGGCCTTCCAACATTTGTCCATGACGAGAGGACATCGCGATGCAAACTTGCAGTAGTTAGGGCTCTCTCTCAGGTCTAGGACGTTTCCTTGAATTGGCTTAAGCCTCGCCTTCTTCTTGGACCCTGTTGGTATGCAGGACAATAACCCCCTCGTATACGGATGGGATGGTTGGGCGAACAACTCGTTAACCTCCGCTTCCTCAACTATTTCGCCTCCATACATTACGGCAACCCTGTCCGCTACTTGGGACGCTACGGCTAGGTCATGCGTGATCAGCAGGATTGACGTGTCAACTTCGTCCATTAGTTTGCGCATTAACCTCAAGACCTCCGCTTGAGTTGT
>CAZAGP010000298.1:0-2922 GCA_964484575.1 uncultured Candidatus Bathyarchaeia archaeon
CCCGGCTTAGAAACCTCTCTCAAAGTGATGCTGACCCAAATCTCGAAGGGCCGATTATCTTTAGGCAGGCTCATCCGAGCAGGCTCTACTCTTCCCGCGAAGATTTTCAGACTACCCGGGAAAGGACAATTGAGAACTGGATATGATGCCGACATAGTCTTGATAGACCCCAAAGCTGAAGACACAATTAGACCAGACGATTTTCTAAGTAAAGCGAAGTACTCTCCGTTCGAAGGCATGAAATGCGTAGGTAAAGCAACTCACACAATCGTCAATGGTTGCATCGTCTATCAGGATGGAAAAGTAAACGACACGCCGGTGGGCAGAATTATCCGAAGCGAAAAGTGATGCAGTTCCTTCTCGACGGAATGCTTGGCGGGCTCACAAGATGGCTTCGCATGATTGGTTACGACGCGCAGTACTATAAAGGCCACCCGGACGCGGAGCTACTTGAGAAAGCGAAGAAAGGTTCAATGGTGCTCTTGACAAGTGATCTGCAACTGTATAGGACCGCGATAGCGCGGGACATTGAATGCTTCCTCGTAGAAGGAGGTAACGAAACAGAGCGATTGGCAAATCTCGCTGCTAGATTCAACCTCAAGCTCGATATAGACGTTCAAAACTCTAGATGCCCTGTTTGCGGATCACCCATTAAACCGGTTAAGAAGGAGGAAATCGCATCTCGGATTCCCCCGACAACCTTTAAGCTCTATCAGAGTTTCTGGGTCTGCACGAAGACATCGTGCGCCAAAGTTTACTGGCGAGGAAGTCACTGGAAAAGAATAGAAAAAACGCTCGAGAGTGCGAGGATAATTCTTGAAGACAGGAAACGCGGCGGCAGAGAAAATAGAACCGTACCTAACACTTGAAGAAGGGCAACTACTGGTACGCTTAGCCCGTCAAGCAATAGCTGAACATCTGAAGAAGAAGAAACTAGAAGTTCCCCAAACCTCTGAAAGATTGAACAGAAAATCGGGAGTATTTGTCACTCTAAACAGGGACTGCCCAAGAGAGCTCCGCGGATGTATCGGATTCCCATATCCAGAATCACCTTTGAAAGACGCTACCCTTCGAGCTGCGATATATGCTGCGACAGAAGACCCAAGATTTGACCCAATTTCACTTGAAGAGTTCCAGAAAGAGATCGTGGTGGAGGTGACCGTGCTCACACCGCCACGGACCCTTCAAGTCAGAGATCGAAAGAGGCTGCCCGAATTAGTGAAGGTCGGACGACACGGGCTGATAGTAGAAGGATACGGAACCTCCGGCCTCCTTCTACCACAGGTTGCAGTCGAGTGGAAATGGGATAGTGAGGAGTTCCTTAGCAATTGTTGCATGAAGGCAGGTCTCCCGCCAGACTACTGGCTTCTCGACGGGACTGCAGTCAAGGTCTTCGAGGGAGAGATCTTCGAGGAAACTAGACCCGGAGGAGACATCAGAAAAAGATTGGACGAGGAATAATCTTGCGTGTCTATATGGCTCCCTGTGGCATAGGGCTAGGCCACATTGCACGCATCCATCCTATCGCAAAGGAATTGAACGCCAGAGGCAACATCACCATATTTTCAACCTACTTGGACGGTCTGCAGTACGCGCGGCAGCAAGCCCTCCCCACATTCCAAGCAGTTCCCATAAACTTCCGAGTACAAGAGGACGGCACTATAGATTTCAAAATGACCGCCGCAACCAGCGGTTTCTCATTGGGAATTCGGAGATTTCTTCGACAAGTAATCTTCGAGATCCGTTTCATGAAACTCTTCAAACCGGACATAGTGCTCTCAGACTCAAGAGCCTCCTCGCTCATCGCATCATGGCTGCTGAGAATCCCGGCCATCCTTATGCTCAACCAATTTCGCGTAGAAATAATACGCAGACCATCAGAAAGACACCTTTCACTGTTTGATCAGTTCTTCTTCCTAATCGCGAATCTGGGCTGGCTCTTCGTACGCACGGTAATTCAGATTGTGTGGGGAAGAAGTCAGACAATCCTAATTCCTGACTTACCTGCACCTTACACAATTTCGGTAGGAAATCTTGCTATCCCAAAACGATACAACGGAAAAGTGAAGCTAGTCGGGCCTATTGTTGAGCTGGAGAAAGTCACCAATGTCGGCATCACACAGTTAAGGAAGAGACTCAATCTAGACTCGAAAAGACCGATTGTTTACGCCGCAGTCAGCGGACCGGATATTGAGCGAAAAGTTCTCACCCGATTACTTATCAATGCACTCGGTCAACTCGCAACAAAGTATGAGATCATTCTTTCCAAAGGCGAGCCTAAGGGTTCAGTAGAGCCTCTAAGTATGAACGGTCTGAGAATTTTCGATTGGTTAGAAAACCAGGACGAATACATAATGGCCAGCGACGTTATAGTGAGCAGGGCGGGCCACGGAACAATAATGAAATCTCTCGTATATGGCAAGCCCATGATCTTAATCCCTATTCCCGATCACACAGAACAGTACAGCAACGCTCGACGCGCTGAGGCTCTGCGCGTCGCGCGGATAGTAGATCAGAGCAAAGTAACTGGTGACACACTGGATACTACCCTCCACGATTTGTTGACAGATCCAAAATACAAAGAGAATGCCGACAGAATCCAGAAGAAATCCGGATCCATGCACGGGGTCAGAATCGCGTGCGAGTTAGTCGAAGACGCAGCCAGTGCCTAGAGGGATATTTCAGTTATGTGTGTAACTGGTAGATTGAACTCGTTCGCGTGCGTACACTGAAGTGGACCATCATCAGAGCTCCTCCACTCTAGACCGATGGAGTTACCAAGATTGGTCAAGTCCGTCTCCTCAAGTCCGATAAGCGGGTAGAAGATGGGAAGACCTAGCTCGCGAGATCTCTTGCTAATGGAGGTATCGAACGCGATTGACCCTCTCACGTCGGCGAATATAACTCCTCTAAACCTCCGTT
>CAZAGP010000299.1:0-2552 GCA_964484575.1 uncultured Candidatus Bathyarchaeia archaeon
CACTAACTGAATTGTAAGAAGGCTCATGACGAAACTTGCGACACCTCCGACCACGAACAGGACCGCCGCCATGTCAACTATCCCCGTTCTTACCGGTGAAGCTTTCCCCATATTCACACCTCAGGACCAAGGATAACTAGACGCGTGACGCTGTCTGAATCAATTTTCAAACGTCTTGTCTCCTACGGCGTCACCGTGCTTACGACTATGTAGTTGCCTGGGCACAAAGCTCCTGTGGAGGCCAAGTTGGGGCCTTGATAAAGTTGGCCGCTCACGGTTACCCATTGCCAGTTTGGATTGAACGATGACGGCAAATTCTGTAGAGAGTAATATTGGTATACGCGGGATTCGAACCAGTACCCGTTTTCGATAGGGATAGCTAGTTCGACGCATCCGGTTGTTGGCTGGTATAAGTATCCTGAGCATTGTACCGTATTGCTGCTTCCATTAGGCTGGCACGCTGTGTAATAGTTGCCGTTAAAGTAGGCCGGATAAACGCAGGATAGATTCTGGTAGCATACCCCAGTTTGGTAGTTGAACGCGGGTTGGTAGTTGGTGGGGTTACTTGTAACGATTGTGCAGCGGTCGCCAGCGCGACTCCGCTGGCGTAACCATTGTAGATTAGCACCGTAACTCGTAGTTGATGCCCGATTATGGCAGGGGAAAGGTTGAACACAAGTTGTCCGGTGAACGTAATTCCGGAAGGACTTGTGAGCGCTGTGCTTGCTGATCCCAGGTTCCTATTTGACGACGCGTCATACGCATAACCCACTGCGTAGAGCTGAGTGCCAACGAAAGAACATGAAGCTAACACCGGGACCGTTATGGCAATATTCGAAGTGTAATAGTAGCCTGAGGGTGAGAGAGTCGAGTAGCCGAGTTGCGCCGCGCATGACTGGGCTGAAACTACGCCGCTGCCTGCGTTCATTGCAACGGCCAGAACGAACAGCAGTAAGATTCCGTAGTAACGTGTCCTCATGAATCCGATTATCCTCCGTCAGAAAGAACTATGCGTTCGAGTGTTTAATTCTAGGTAGGGAAAATCTACTTCCATTATGCTGCTTCCACCTGGTGGAATTCTGAATCTCTCCGTGTCAGGCTAGGGTGGGCTGGGAGATTATTCTCTGTTGAGCAATGGCTGAGGCGGAAACGTTTGTGTGTCGGAGCAGAAAACAGATCACGCCCCCGACGAGAATGAGAACCGCACTTAATTCTGCAAAGAAGACTCCAGAAGAGGGTTGAACGAAATCTCCAGTCGTGAAGCCTCCAAATATTCCGAGACTTAGGAGGAGCAACAAAGCTCCAAAAATCATTCCCCTCATACCTGCTTCGGAGAGCAAACGTCTCGTTACGAGAGTATAACAGTGAATTGCCCCAATAGAGCAGACTAGGCTGATAACTAGAACTACGATGAATACAGTGCTGAAGCTTGTGGGAAGGTTGAGTGGATACAGATTTGTAATAGGGATAGTTAGAAGGGTCAAAATCAAAGTCGCGACGCCTCCGATCACGAACAGGACAGCGGAGAGATCCACTAGACCATGCTTTATCGGTGAAACTCCGTTCAACTTCTTGAAACCTCAGTTAAATTGCGAGGCAAAAACGGTTAAGCATAGTTCCACTAAATGGAGAAGGATACCGTAATTCTACTTAGTAGAAATCCCAGAAGCGACTTTCTCTGGACCATACAAGTGAGTGCCGTGACTTTTAGTTCGTTTTTCTTCTCGTCTTATTCTCGAGCACGTAATAATTCTCGTCTGCACTAATCTCCATTCTAGGAACATACTCGAGGACAAATTCAATGAGTTCATCCATACTGCGCTTCTGCCTCTCCTTCAACTGGAGAAAACCTTGAAGGCTCAGCAACTTTTCGTAAACCTCAGAACTGATCTTGATACTACGATTGAGCCGTCTTTTCTTAGGCACGGACGAGCGCGGCATTTTCTTCCCAGTAGAAAATGTGCCCTCCTCTTCTTATCTCTTCTTACGGCGTAACTGAAGTGAGGTTTATGTGACAACACTTCAATCAGTGTTGAAGTGGTATCAGAGACGGATACTAGCCGCAATTAACAGATCTGATCTATTTACGGCGACCCCGCTCGCTTCCGTAATGCCTTGAACGATGAGTTCTCTGAGATTATCGTAATCTTCGAGCAAGGGGTTTTCTATGCCGGTCACCGCCAACCATTGCTCTGGCTGAGGAGCGTGGTTGACCTTCGATTTAATTTTCGACACTAATCCTTCCGATAATATGGAATCCCCAACGATTCCAGTTGCAATATTGCGTGGCAGCTTCAGCACCAGTACCTTGTACCCATTGAGTTCTAAGACAAAAGCAGCGGTTTGCAAAGGCTGCAATACGGCCTTAGTGACTCTGGTCGACCATGGAAGTGGCATTCATCCACACCTCGGAAACATATCAGAGAGATTACCGATCCTTGCGAGAGCGCGCCTGGACGCCCTACGACAACCGGACTTGCAGTTATTCCGCAATTGCAAGCTCCTTAGATTGAGGAACTCACCACCGGAATCCCTCCACCCTCGTTGAATTC
>CAZAGP010000300.1:0-6688 GCA_964484575.1 uncultured Candidatus Bathyarchaeia archaeon
CTTCTAGCACCGTAATATTTCTGTTTGAATTCGACCAAAACCTTAGACTCATTGCGCAGTTCCACCAGCTTCTCCTTTCCGAAGTAGAAAAACGAGCCATGATCGTGTAGTCCCACAACAGAAGGCAGTTTCTTACTGTGTGCCTTAGGATAGATGAAAAATCCTCGTGTCCGCGGCCCAAACGGCATATCGTACGAGATTGTTTCGCACGTAATGCCCTCCGTCTCTTCGCTTGATTCTACTTGAGAATTGAACGGACACTTTGGTGGATCAAAGGCAAGTAGTTCAAGAACCTTTGATCTGGCCTGCCGCCGCCACTCGTCAATGTCGTGCCATTGCTTCGATAGGAACGAAAGCGATGGTTCTGTGGAGGCGATTGAATCTAGCATTTCGTAGTAGATGCCTAGGTCAGGCTTCATGCACAATCTATCCATTCGATGGCTCCATTGGTAACTATTGAAGGAGCGAGGCGGATTCTCTGTCCAAGTAAATGGTCACGTTAGCTTTCGTTCTCAAGATTGACGCTGGACAGTTAGGAGTGACGGGGCCTCGCAAAGCAGCTTTCACTGCTTCCGCTTTCCTCAACTCCGGGACCGCGACCAAGGCATGTTTCACGTCTAATAGTGCAGGTATTGTCAACGAGTATGCTCGAGTAGGCACATCGTCTAAGGTTACGAAGTGTCCCTCACCTACTTGTTGCATCCGACATCGCCGATCGAGGTCAACTATGCGAATGACTTCCTCCGTTTCAAAATCTGCGGGGGGATCATTGAATGCTAGATGACCGTTCTCTCCAATTCCCATAACACATATGTCTGGAGAAAACTCGCGAAGCAGACGTTTGTATCGTTCCAGTTCGGTTTTCGCGTCTGGCGCGTCACCTCGGATCGGATAGAAGGCCGCTGGATGAACGTAATCCACAACATTCTCTTGGATGAACCGCGCGAAGCTGGCGGGGTGCTGATTCGACATCCCAAGGTACTCATCCATATGGAACAATGTGACCGTTCCCCAAGGCACGCCTTTCAGCTTTCGCAGGGCGTCTATGAAAGTTAATTGGGAATTTCCAGTAGCCAAGATTACCGACGCCTCTCCCTGATGCTGCACGAGTTCGCCAAGTAATGCGGCTACATCATCCGCGACTTTTTGTCCAAGCTTCTGGTTTGATTCGAAAACTTGAACCGGAACCTTATCAATTCTCATTGATGTCACGGGGGAACTCATTCTCGTCCTCACTCCGGCTTACAGAACCGCTCTGCCCCTAATTAGCTCTGTACTGTCAATTCTCCGCTCCGAAATTTTGATATGACATCATATTTTAGAGAGAAATTGTAAGCTCATAGGAATGGTGCAGATTGAACGCTCCTTGGGAGAATAAACTCCGCCTGAGCATCGTGCACGCAATGGCGTACCCGAATGCTGAACCAGGAGGGTCATCCTACTTGGATTCAGTCAATCGACTGGCTAACGACGATTTCTTCTCAGTTCTTGAGATCGTTTGGCTCAAAGATATACAGCTCCGCAAGACCGTCCGAAGGATCGCGGAGACCGCTCACGTGACCCTAACCTATGGCGCGCAACCCGCCCTCCTAAATCAAAAACTCGATCTGTGTTCACCCGATGACCTGAATAGGAAACAAGCTGTCGATCAGATGAAGACGTGTATAAACGAGGCTGTTGAAATTGGAGCAGAACGCATGAGCTTACTTAGCGGATTCTATCGCGGCCCCCAGGAACGCGCGGATTCCATGCGAGTGCTCGTCGATTCACTGGATGAGGTATGCGGATACGGGGACGAAATGCATATGCCAATAACGCTGGAAGCCTTCGATCGCGAGGTCGAGAAAAAATGCCTCATTGGACCCGCGGAGGACGCAGCCGAACTGGCGAGGAAGGTTAGACGCAAACACGAAGACTTCGGTATCATGTACGACATGGCACATGGGCCGCTCCTGAACGAGAGTGCAAAACATGGCCTAACTCGTCTCAAACCGTACTTGGTACATATACACCTCGGTAACTGTGTGAAAGCTGACTCAACTCAACCAGCCTTCGGAGACAAACATCCAAGATTCGGCGTCACTGGTGGGGAACATGACGTTAGCGAATTGGTGCAGTTTATCAAAATCCTATTCGAGATTGGATATATTCGTCTCAACCCGCCTAAGGGAGAGCGGCTACCAATTGTCGGGTTTGAGGTAAAGCCATTGCCAGATGAGGATCCCGATACGGTGATAGCTGGCACTAAGCGTGTATGGAGAGAGGCATGGGCTCGACTCAAACTAACCTGAAGGCGACCGTCTTTCAATCGTGCTTCAAATTGGGCGTATATTCGTAAAAATCACGGGAGGGAGTTACAGACGAGCGCTTACGACCTTTCAGTCCTAGGAGAGGTGGCAATAGACGTCCTTCTGGCCGGCGTTGACAAGGTGCCGAGGTCATGGTCCGAGTTGGGGAGGACAAAGGCTGCCGGAATCTTTACTGCAGGCTCAGCGGGCTATGTCGCCCAGTGTTATGCCAAGCTTGGCGGCCGTACAGCAATAGTGGCAAGGATCGGTGATGATCAAGCCGGCCAAATTATCCTAGACGGATTCCGGCAAAGCCAAGTTTCGACGCGGTATCTGATCGTAGACAGCTACGCTAGGACCGAAGTTTCAACGGTTCTTGTCTACAATAACGGAAATAAGGCGTCAATCATAAGCAAGGTTCCGCCTCTTGACTCTAGACTTCTAGACTTGGGTTTCCTGAATGAGACGAAGGCACTCCACATAGGCGGTTACCTACTGATTCCAAGCCTCTGGGGCAACAACATTCGGGGAATACTTAGAAGAGCAAGCCGCGCGGACGTTATCGTATCCTTGGACCCACAGATGAGTGCTACTCGCCAGTGGAGTAAGGCATTCCGTGGAATATGCGAACAACTCCACGTGTTACTGGTAGATGAGGTGGAGGCCATTCGCATATCGGGAAAGAGAAACCTTCTCAATGCGATTGAGCATCTGCACAGAAATGGCGTGCAGATCGTGGCTGTCAAGGCGGGAAGAAAAGGTTGCGTCGTAAGCGAGGGAGGAAAACTGTACACGGTGAAAGCGCTCAAAACGAACGTTGTGTCCACGATCGGGGCAGGAGATGCTTTCGACGCCGCTTTCATGTACGGAGTCCTGAAAAAGTGGCATCTCCAGAAAGTGGCGCAATTCGCAAATGCTGCTGCCAGCATCAGCACTACACAATTGGGGTGCGCAACCGCTATCCCGCACGCCAGGCACGTCAAGAGACTTGCGGATGAATATTACAAGCCACGTCGGGACTGACCTGACCTACTGACTGAAATCTGTGGAAATGAACCTCGTCAAGTTTCGCGGCAAATCAGGATTAAGCCCCCGCCCAACCGCGTAGTAAAACGCAACCATCTGCATAGGTATAACTGAGAGAAGTGGCATGAAATGAGCTGAAATTCCATCAGGCATCCGAATCGAAGTCTTATACGCATCCGTAATTCTGCGAATGCTCGAAATCGGTACAACCGTGGCTCCTAACGCCCCCATTTCTTTCAGAAGCATCTCCGACTGTTTGATCGTCTTGTCCTCCGGAACGACTGCTACTACACCAACATCATCCTGTAATAGTGCGAGAGGTCCATGTCGGAACTCGGGAAGATGATACACTTCGCATGCCGTGTAGGAGGTTTCACGCAGTTTAAGAGCCCCTTCGAGACAGGCCCCATAACTTGCTCCTGACCCTAGGTAGATGAACCCCTTCAACTTCCCCAGCGATTCCGCTGTCGTTCTAGCCTGGCTCTCGACTTCTCGAATCACCCTCTCCGCGTCGCTTGGGAGTTTCATCAACTCTTCCTCAAGCTCCTTTTTGCTTGATGGTTGAATCTTGGAAAGTTCCAAACCTAGAATAGTTGAGAGCAGAGTGCTCGCTGTGAACGATTTCGTCATAACGACGCTCCGCTCTTCACCTATCTCAATGTTGAGACAATAATCTGCCTCTCTCCCCATCGGACTCGACGGGTCAGCAGTAATGGCGACGGCTGGAATATGCAGTCTCTTAGCCGTTCGAGTTGCCTCAAGCGTTTCAGACGTTTTTCCAGATCGAGAGAGAGCCATCAGGACGGTCGATTCAGTTGAAGGAGGATACCAGATGAACTCTGATGAAGGAACCGCTCGCCCATCTAAGCCGAATACATGTTCATCGTAGAAAGCGGCAATCATAGCAGCGTAATATGAAGAACCACAACCTACAGCATAATAATTGCGACGACCAAGTTTCGTCACTTTATCCGCTACAGTTGCAATCGACGTTCTATTCTGAATAATTCTGCCGAAGACATCCGCTTGCTCGCGGACTTCCCTGATCATATGAAAATTATTCACGCGCATGAACCAGCCGATCTACAGCGGCAGTGTTTGCTGACTTATTTCCTCATTGGTCCATTTTCAAGCGCCTGCTGCTTAACGATGAAAGGTAAGGTTGCCTTGGGGAGGAAGTGTTAAGGCGCCGATTGCGCTTTGCGCGTTATTTCACTAAGCGATTCCCTAACGTCTGATGCTAGAGGAGGTACGGCATGCGTTCTGATGATCTCTTCCACTCTGCAATTCGCACGTCCCACAATGTCCTGAGCACCTGCTGTATTCCAAGATTCTCTTGAGAGTCTATCACTCAAAGAGGGCATGAAAAGTTCCCGACGCACGTTCGCTTTCGTATGTTTACTGGACAAGAACTGGCCTCGCGGCCCTACTTGCATTAGCGCGTCCAGAGCGACTGAAGTTTCCGAGACTTCTATTTGCTTCAAGCCGTGCATGACCATTCCAAGTATCTCATTGTCGATAACGATCTGCTCAGCACTCTCACTGAGCACGAAGTCAAGCATGCCAGAAGCCAAGTGTACGAGGTTGATTCCTGCAAGCGCTCCGTACAGTACCGTAAGCGCCTTCTCATATCCTGCCTGTTGATCGGGGATCTTAGAGTCGCTTATGCAGCCTCCACCCACGTAGGGCATCCCATAGAATTCACGGAAGACTTGGGCTGCGCCAGCAGACATCATTCCAGTTTCAATGGAGCTCAAGACAATATTGGCCGTTCTCATGTCCATAACGGAGGGAAGCGAGCATGCAATAGTCGGAGTCCCAGGATTCAGACTATGAGCAACCACCAATCCGCTCAGGATTTCGGCACATTGCTCCATAAGCGAACCTGCGAGCGTTACGGGGGCAGTGGCACCCGCTATCGGCTCACTTGATATGATGGAGGGTACTCCTTTCTCGGCGCACGCTTTCAAGGTTCCTAGGGCGCTTTCACTCCAAGACAACGGGCTTGTTATGCACGGTGCAAGCGCGATTATCGGACGCTTCCTTAGCCTTTCCTCATCACCGACGACGAGCGAGGCCATTCGAATCTGATCCAGGGCGCCCTGATAGCCCTCGGAATCATGATACAGTGGCTTCTCAGTGTAGTTCAGCGCGATTTCACACTTCAAGCGGTCCACGCCTTTAGGAGGTACGTCCTGCGGGTAGACTGGTGGCAAGTAACAGTGTATGTTCTCTAACGCATCCGTCAGGATCGTAAGGTCAACCAGGTCTTTCGCAGTTGCCCCTCTAACCGTAAACCTGTTCTTGTCGTAGTCAACGATCCTGACTGCGTTTGCCCCACCAGCAAAGTATACTCGAGTTCCCTCGAACTTCAGATCGTACTTCGAATTTCGCCCGCACAGCTTCACAATTCTAGGAGATTTCTTGATCGCCTCGTCAACCACGTGCTCAGGGATCTTAACTCGTTTAGAGGAATAATCGACGTCGCATCCCATTTCGTTTAAGAGGTCTAAGGTCCACTGTGCCTCATAGACAACGCCCAGTTTACTCAGAACCTGTAGGACTGCGCTGTGAATTACTTGGATATCTCCACTATCCAAAAGTCGCAAAGGCTTCGGAACGACCGCTCCTTCCTGCATCACAAATCCCTCCAAGCGTAGGCGATCAGGCTCTAATTTGGTTCATTACTCATAACCCGACAAGGAATTGACCGTGTTCTGGAACGACCCAGATAATGAGTGACGAGTACGTCAAGGTTATGAAGTCAAAACCGTACGATCACTAGACTAGTGACTTCGGGGAATATTATGCAGATGATATCCGAATGAATTCAAGAGAGAGAGTGATGCGCGCATTGAGTCATGAGATGGTGGACATGATTCCTCACTGGGACGACTTCACGTCGATCGAAGCACAGTACAGGTTCTTTGGTGACGTCTTCTTCGAAGCTGACCCGCTTTCTCAAGCATTGTTCCAAGCGAAGTTCATGAATTCTGACATCATCAACCTGCCCGTAGTCGGTTTCCCCGGCTGCTACGACATCTTCTGCGAGAAATTGTATGAGGGATCAGAATACGTTCTCTCGAGGAACCCGTTCGGAGGGATCCACTACTGGCGCAAGAAACCATACTTCGCAAAGATCCTCCACAGCCCCGTTAAGACCAAGGAAGATTTGAAGACTACACCGCCCTTTCAAATGAGCAAGTATGACACTCCGATTCGATCGCTTGCAGAACTCGCACGGAAACTGGGGGATCATGAGTATTTCTTGCTAGCGGAAATCAAAGGCCCGTTAGAGGCTCCTTGGATGTTCCTTCGCGGGCTGACACCCTACCTAAAAGACTTGGCAACGGATACCAGCTTCACGAAGAAAC
>CAZAGP010000301.1:0-4673 GCA_964484575.1 uncultured Candidatus Bathyarchaeia archaeon
TGATGTATCCCAGCATTTACGGGGGGAGGCCGCGATTTCGCCCTCTTACCTATTCACTAAAGATATTTCCTCTGCAGAGAATCCAGTTAGGGTCAATTGCCCGTTTTGTAGTCATCATCTCCTTAATCTCTTGGTCTTGGTACATTATCTTCACAAAACTTCGTTTCAATTTTCCTATTCCATGCTCGGCTGAGACCACGCCGCCCATTTCAACAGCGTCTTGCGCTAGAATTCGCACAAGCTCCTCGCCTTTCGCAAGTTCTGGAAGGGATCTGGGTAGAATATTGACATGAAAATGGTTCTCCGCAATGTGGCCGAATACATAATGCTCCAGTTTACTGTCAGCAAGCTGTTTACCATATAGCTTCATGATGTCTGCGAGTCGTTCGTCTGGTACAGCTGTGTCTGTTCCAAGTTTATGCAACCCCGGGATTTCGTTTTTCCTCTTAGCGATGATTCGGTTTATTTCCTCAGGAATAGCGTGTCTCAATGCTCGTAGTCTCTCTTTGTCGCGTTCATCAATTCCGCTAATTGTTTCGTCCACCGGGGAATGGTGCGTTTGAAGATATTCAACAAGAATTCCCATGCCTGTTTCAGTGGATTGAAATTCTAGCAATATGGCTACTGACTCGTTGGTGGACAGGTTCATTCTCAGTTGTCGATCTTCGTTAATCTCGCGCAGCATTCTAAGCGAATTAGAATCCAGATATTCCATTGAGTAAACAACTAGTTTGTCACTGTTTCTCGCTGCTGAGCGAACCTGATTGACAAACGCGATAGCTTCATCGACTGTTGAGAAGAACGCTAGGAGCATGGCTGTTTCCTGCCTCTTCTTTAACGCGATTTCGATGGACGTAATCACCCCAAGCGTGCCTTCAGATCCTATGAAGAGGTCGACTAGGTCCATGCCCCTCTTACTGTAGTAACCAGTTGCACACTTGACGTCTGGTCGCTCGTACCTCGGTAAGGGAATAAGTGATGTGGTGCCGTCGAGATGACGCAGCAGAACCGAGTAATCAGAATCCGTAAGGTGTTCACCACGACGTAGGTCCAGGGCTTCTCCTCTTGGTAAGACAACTCGTAGGGCCCGAACGTGTTCACGGGTGCGTCCGTAGAAGTATGTCCTCGCTCCGGAAGCGTCTGTCGCGACGGTTCCCCCAAGTGAAGCAGTGTCTTCGGTAGGGTCGGGAGGGTAGAAGTACTGGGATGAATCAGTCAAGAATCGCGGCAGGTCTTTCCATCCAGGACCTTGAGTCTCTTTTCCGAAATTCTTCGCTGTTATCTTCTGCTGCAAGTCTCTAAGCCTGATCCCTGGTTGACACGTGAGCCGCCATTCTCTGCTCTGCTCATCCCAAGTGATAGCAGTGACCTCATTCAAATCGTCCAGCGAGAGTACGGCACCGCCCTGCGGAACGGCTCCTGCAACAATCCCGGTGCGTCCTCCAGATATGGTGACCGGAATTCTCTTCTCATTCATCTCCTTCAGGAACTGAGCCAACTGTAATTCACTGTTCGGGACGAATAGAATGGACGCTTTGCCTGGGCCGAAACCCGATTCGTCAGAGAGATAGGACGCAAACCGGGCTTTGATCAATTGCTCCGACTCTGCGGCTGTCAAGTGCCAATAGTCCAAGTCCGCGGTGTCGTCCAATTTTCCACGAATGGGTTCGACTGCAGCTATTTCGATCAATGATTTCGAAGCTCAATGAGTGAACTAATGATTATGGATTTTACTAATGTGGTCGGGGCAAAATCATGAGTATTTCAGAAGGGTCGCCGATTGCCAAGTAGCTTCCGATTGCGTAGTCCCTTGCTACAAGCGCGCAATTTATCGCGTCGAGTTCGTCTCCAGAGAGCGCGCGCTTAAGAACGTCACCCGTGCAGATGCCCGCAAGTGCCCGTTGGAGGCCACTGAGATCATGCTGCTTTCTCGGGATACGAAGTATATCTTGAGCGCCGCCAGGGAAAGTCTCTATTGATTCAACTCCTCGCTCCTTTAAATGTCTGGCCAGGAGCATGCCGCGAGATGTAAGCATCCGCATAGGGCCAATTGTGATTGGGAAAAACTTTATGCGCATTCGAGAGAACACTCGATCGCAAGCGCGAAAATGAGCTCGGCCCCTGCAGTGCTCCTTAAGGCAGTGACGACCGCTGGGTAAGGCTAACGGGGCATCAATTGCGGCGATTGTACTGCCTGCTTCTTCGACTGCTTCAAGTATCTCCTTATCAGTATGAAGAATCCTGCATTCAACTCTCAATTTGGAGTCTGCTACGCAGAAGCCAGTTGGACGATTAGGGGATCCAGCAAGGTCGATGCCGATGAATTTCATGGCCTCCTTCACTCCTGTACGATACGTTCACAATCCCTTTTATAGATGTGAGTCGCTCGCGAGGTCTCGACGGTCATGAGACAACTATTCGCGGTCTCCATTTTCATTGCGTTAACAATAGCCTTCAGTGTCACTTCTCCAAACGCTTACGGTTACGGGACCACTAAAATAGAACACTTGATCTTCATCGTGCAAGAGAATCATTCTTTCGATAATTATTTCGGAACTTACCCCGGAGCCAATGGGCTTACGCTTGATGCTGGTGTTCCAGTTGACCCCAACCAGACAAGTTTAGGATATGTTCACCCGTTCCATCTGAACGTTACGCAACCAATTATGATCTGGGGAGATGAGCTTCCGCCAGGCGTGGCTGACCCAGATGATCTTCAGCAGGGCAATTCCTCCAGTTCGTCGTTCCATCTAGACAACGAGTCAATTGGAAGAGATTTGAGTCATGCTTGGCTGGTCGCGCACACAGCTTACGACAATGGGAAGATGGACGGGTTCGTTGCGGCCGAAGGCAGTATACTTACGATGGGGTACTATGATAGCAGCGACATACCTTACTACTGGGATTACGCGAATCAGTACGTGTTAGATGATAACTTCTTCTCGTCCCTTATGGGGCCTAGCTTTCCTAACCATCTATACATTGCTTCTGGGACAAACGGACCCCTGAGTAGCCTTCCTCCACTATGTCTACAAACTCCATGCAAGTGGATACTTAATGGCAGAATAGTTGATAATCCGCCGCCAGATTACAATTGGCAAGGCCTCTCTCTGGACTGGTCAACACTTGCTGAGGAACTTAGCAACGCTAACGTTTCCTGGTCATGGTATGACGGAGAAGCCAGACCAACAAGACCGAACATTTGGGATGTGCTACCCCTCTTTACGTACTTCCAGAATCATCCGGACCAGCTCGTTGAGCATGTGAGGAATACTCAAGCGTTCGTTAACTCTATCCAAAACGGGCAGCTTCCGGCAGTGTCGTGGATAATTCCTGGAGGCTGGGTTCCGCCAACCTACCCGGCTGCGTGCAAAAGACAATCGCCAAGCGAACATCCACCCGCTAGGAGCGATTGCGGAATGGATTACGTGTCGTACCTCGTGAACCAGGTGATGGAGAGCCCGTTTTGGCAGTCCTCCGCTATAATCGTAACCTGGGACGATTATGGGGGTTTCTATGACCATGTTCCCCCACCACAAGTCGACGCGTTCGGAGAAGGCTTCAGAGTACCCGCTCTTGTAATCTCACCGTGGGCGAAACACGGGTTCATCGATCACACTCAATACGAATTTGCCTCATTGCTGAGATTGGCTGAAGATAACTTCAACCTGCCACCACTGGGAACCAGAGACGTGACAGCAAATGATATGATGAACTCGTTCGATTTCAACCAATCACCACAACAACCCTTGATAGAGCCAGCTAACTTCGTAGGCCCCGCGAATCCACAAACTCAGACGCAGCAGCTCACTCAACTGGTTACAGGGACCTTATCAAGCCAAGAAAGCAACCCGTACTGGGGCATCGGTCTACCTAGCTTTCCATTGGAATCAATTATAGCAGGGCTATCGATCGGGCTCGTCATAATCCTACTCAGGCGACGGAGAACCAAATTGGTATGAGCCTCTTCAATTCTTTACATGCTTCTGTACATGCCTACATTCGAGATTGACACTGGAAAGCCGCAAAGGCACTCCGCCATGATGAGGAATTTTACACGTTTACGGTACTATCGGTTATCTCAATCGGATTATCCGTCTAATTTTGAACCCGAAAGTGGCAAAGTATGAGGGAAGCAGTAACGAGCTACGTCATAACCAAGAAAAAGATGCCAGACGGCAGGGTGTATGAATCCCCACGCATATACCTCCCAACTAAACTTACTACTGATTCGAACTTCCCGTTCGGCAAAGGCGCAATGTTGCACGTCAGACTTGACGGAAGGAGACTGATCGTCGAATCCGCAGCCACAACTGTCCTCCGTCGATTCGGAAAGCTGAAGAAAACCAAGTTACACAAAAGGAAGCGTCGAAAGTAAGGACTCGCCAATGGCTCACCAAGCCTCACTCCGCGGATTCTCCGCTGGCAAGCGTGAGCAGGTTCCTCCAAAGATAGGATGATCAATTGGAGTTTCAAAGGAGAATGGCTTTTTGAAATTCTGCGAAAAATGCGGCTCCTACATGAAGGAAACCAAGGACGGCCTCGTCTGCTCGAAGTGCGGTCACCAGGTAAAGACGGACATAGTTGATGTAGTCAAGATACAGCCGGCCCAGGGGTCCGGTGTCGTTGACGTACTGGACACGTCGAAACTGGAGTACAAGAAAGTGGCTAAA
>CAZAGP010000302.1:0-2826 GCA_964484575.1 uncultured Candidatus Bathyarchaeia archaeon
CAAATGTCCGGCGGCGGGGTGGTATTGGATATGATGTGCCATAGTCTTGAGGCTTCACGATTTATGCTCACGAGCCCAGACGAGACTCGAGAGCAGTTAAGGGTTCAGACGGTCTCTGGAGAAATTGCTTCATTGAAATGGACGCGTCCGGAATATGTGGAAGAGCTAAAGAAGAGCACTGGTGGACGAGCGAATTATTCTGACTCTCCAGCAGAAGACTTTGGTAGAGCCACAGTAACCTTCGAGGCTGCAGACGGGAACACGGTCATTGCTGATGCCTCTGTACTCTGGTGTTATACCGGTCCAGGAGTACGACTTATTCTCGAACTGCTCGGTCCTGAATACTTCATGAGCGTTAACAGCCTGCAGCCAGATCTTCATGTCTTCTCCAGTAAGAACGTCAAATCCAAGTCAGGAGTCTATTTTGTCGAAAAACAAACCGCTGAACAAGGGCTGATGCCAACGGTCGCTGACGAATCATTTACCTATGGTTTCCAAGCAGAAGATCGCCACATGGTGCAGAGCTTCCTCCAGAACAAGATGCCTATGGAGAACTGGCACGATGGTCTAGCTATATTGGAAATCATCATGGCCTGCTATTTGGCTGCTGAGAAGGGCAAACGATTGAAGTTCCAGCCTGGTTCATTCGACGATTATGTTCCTCGACCCGCGAGAGGTAAATGGAAGCCAGCGCAGAATTTTATTGATTCAGGAAACTAGACTTTTCTTTCCTTCAACTGACGCAAACGTTGAAAGGCTTAAATACGTTCCAGAGAGTTTCTTTCTCATGGTCCATATTTTTATGATGTATAATGTCATGCCCGGAAAAATGGAAGCATACAGAAAGCATTCACGGACAATCGACCAGCCAACATTGAAGAAGCAACCCGGGATCAGAAACTTCACAGTCTACGAGATCAAAGGAGCTCAGAGCGGGACATCACCGTACCAGATCGTTGAAGACATCGAAGTGGACAGCTGGGAGGCTTTCCTGAAAGTTGCAGCCTCTGACGCCGGTAAGAAACTCGGTGAGATGTGGAAGATGTATTGCGATGAGGCTTCCCAAATTACCGTCTTCGGAGACCCGATCTGAATTCTGCTGCCTGTGCGTTACTAGAACCGTTCTCCGTTCGTTCGTCCAACAATCGCAAATCTGATTCGTATCGGAGTGTCGTCTACTGTCGGCTGAGGCTAAACAGTCCACCTATAATGGGTGGAACAGCCTGAAGCTTCTCAATGGTTTGATTGAGGCTCAGATCGTGCCGGATATCGGCGGCAGGATCATCCAATTGAGGCTAGACGACTTTGAATACTTCTGGGTGAATGATCAGCTTGCAGGCAAGTCGCCGACACCAACCGGGCTCGGCCCTGATGGAGGTTGGCTCAACTATGGAGGCAACAAGATCTGGCCCGCTCCGCAAGGTTGGGGACGTGATGATCGTTGGCCGGGACCGCCAGACGCAGTACTAGACGGAAGTCCTCACGTTGGTTCTATTCTAGAACCCGAAGACGGATGGGCTTCGGTGCGAGTGGTCAGCCAGAGGGACAAGCGGAGCGGCGTTCAGTTCACACGTACGATCAGGGTCCGCGATAATGCTGCACGCGTTAGCATCGACAGCAAGATGGAAAACATCGATACTAAACCCAGGCGATGGGGCATCTGGCAGGTCACACAGCATGATGTCGCAAACAGAGACGGGCCAGGATTTGACGAAAATATCCGCGTCTACTGCCCCATCAACCCCCGAAGCCTGTATCCTAAGGGCTACAAGGTCATCTATGGTCGAATAGATAATCCTGAATTCAACGCTAAGAACGGAATGATGTCCATTCAATACCTGCATTTGGTTGGTAAGATAGGGATGGACTGTTCAGCGGGATGGTATGCGTTCGTAAGCGGCAGCTACGGCTACGTGTTTGTCGAGCGGTTCAGTTGGGAGAGCGAGAGAGAGTATCCTGATGACGCGTCGTTCGAGCTCTGGACTCAAGGCGCGGGCAGCATGCTAGCTTATGGAAAGGAAGTCAAGATGCCGGATAGGCTCGCGGAAAATCCTTACGTCCTGGAAACTGAGGTCCTCAGTCCGTTTGCTCATCTAAAGCCTGGCCAAAGTAGCTCCTACCACACCGACTGGTACGTGGCAAAGATCGGCGGAAATCTGCCAGTTCTCGATTGTACGAACGTGGGCGTAACCTGCGTTCCTTTACAAGCAAGTCTTTCCAGAGGCAATCTCACTATCCGAGGCGGGCATTTTGGCGTATTTGAAAATGGTGAAGCGACACTAGCGTTCGTGGATATTGACGGCAACGAAATTGGTCGTGGCTACGCAAGAGTGGCTGTCTCTCCAAAGAAGCCGCTTATACTTGAAGAACTGTGCGAACTTGCGGAGGGAGTTGCGATTCCTTCAGGAGCCGTTCAATTGTCACTAATCGTGATCGACAATTCAGGCGAAACCGTCGGCAGCCTTACTTCCTCAAGAATTTTGAATTGATGCAGAGAGCAGAAAGCGTCGATACTTTTCTCGAACAAGAAAGTTTTAAAACGTGATCGAGGAATTTGGCGGAATTTTTGGATGCGGGCAGTTCGGATTCTCAGTCAGTTCACCAGTCCGCTATAGAGCCGTCGTCGTAATTGCGCCACTTCGATACACTCTGCATAATTACGCGCCTATTTTCGTGACGTACAGGACTCCATCAGTTTTAACATTTCACGGACCAGTACGGTTCGCCGCTAATGACGCGAAGATTCCAACTGTATAACCCGCTTCAGCGATTCCTCTGATTTGACTGTAGGATAATACTCTAGACCGACGTAACCGTCATACTGTA
>CAZAGP010000303.1:0-6472 GCA_964484575.1 uncultured Candidatus Bathyarchaeia archaeon
TTCTAGGCTTCTCCTCAATAGGATGCATCGGAATTATCGGAGTCGTTGGAACGATACTTCTACGAGCAGACCAGAAGTCGCTCATCTAATGAGGTTTAGCTCAAACTCGAATGCAGGAGGAGTGAGTAGCTTCTACGTTTCTTTCATAAGTGCTCTAATGCTGAGGAATCGGCCTACAACCACAGTTCTTCTGATGAGACAGATGCCACTGGATTCTCTCTTTAACTGTCGGGTTTCTTGGCATTCGATGTTTCACGTGCCATTGCACATTCATCTTTAGACCATCCGTAATGTCCGCCAACGCGTCCCGATTTATTTCTCCAATCCTTCCTTTCCGCCGCAGAACATCGTCACAAGATTCAAAGCAACATTGGCGGCAACATTCAAGATGTCTTCTTGAATCCCGGGAACTCCGCATACTAGCATCAGCAGATTGCTAGTCGACTCGTATACTCTTGAAATGTGGGCATCGCGATACGGGTAGACTGCGATAAGCTTCTCTGAGTCCGAGATGACAATCTCTCTGCCAGATAGTTCCATTGGCTCACTCATACCTATCCCTAAGAATCGTTCTCCTGTTTGAGCAGCTCTCATCCACAAGTCTCCAATCAGCTCGTCGCGGTTGAAGGCTGCGAGGGCAACTTCGGTCTTGATCGAGGCGAGATTGTAGGAGTCGACCACATTATTGATGGTTGGGATAGGTTTGCCTGCAAGTATCCTTCTAACGAGCGCTTCTGCTGCTGGCCGAATTTTCGTAGGATCGATGCCTACTTTCCAGAAGAAGTCTCGGTAGGCTCTGAATATGGGAACGTTCTTCAAGTCTTCCAACGTGTACTTCTGTTTAATTTCTCTACACACTTCTTCTCTGAAACTTTGCAACTCGACGCCAGCGCTCTCAACAGTCACTCCATCAAGGCTCTTGACAACTACTTGTAACCCTGGAAAACGCTCTCTCAAATTCGGTTCAATTCGAAACGTCATACAATGACCAATCAGATTGCTGTTCCGTTGATCCTCATATTGCTTTGCGGATCATCACGACTTTTCCTGTTGTCATACTACCGCTAGTCGCTTCAGATTCGCGGATAGATGTGTGTGAAGAATCTACGTTTGTACGGGTGCACCTTACTGGAGAGTAGGTCCGTTAAGACGTAGTAACTCGTCTCAAACTCGGCGATAGAATTGTTTCTGAATTTCATCACGGGCACGTTCTTCGACGGATTCTCCCAAACCCTATCCCAAGCCTGGACTGCGCCCGTTAACTTTCTTTCGCGGTTCCGTTCTTCCAGAACGCTCTTCTCGACGACCATGAGAATAAGCAAACTTGTTACGTTTCGAATCCTTGAGTTAAGAAGAAAATCTCGCATGCTATTGCTCGGTGCGGTAGTATCGACCACAACGGATAGTCTACTTGCAAGCGCAGTATCGCGCAAGGTTGCGAGCGTGTTATAGACGAAGTCTTCCTGCTCCGAAGGTTCGGTCTTGCCGAAGTACATTGCTCGCAGATCATCAACGTTGAGGCGCACAAAATCCTTGTAGTCTGAGACAAGGCGCTGAGCGAGCTTACTCTTCCCGGAGCTAGGGTACCCACTTAGCACAATGTTCCAGAGGGGCATAGCAGCTCAGGCGTTAGAATTGGTCAATGGACAAAATAACTTCTCGCTCCACATCTTGATGTTCGCATTGACGAACGGTTAAGAGCACAATTCACGCTTCATCATACGACGAACATGTTGCATGGTCGCGAAGATTGGATTTCGCTCCTAAAGGAGGAATTGATTCAGAGAGGTGAGGAGGGTTGCAATGTTGACGGAATCGCTTCGGAACTCACAAGCATAGAAAATTGCGCGTCGGAGCATGACTTAAGGACTCTTTACGCTAAGCTAGAGTCAACGCGTCCTTCCGCTGACTTCCCCTACGATGAACCCTCTGACCTCGAAGGAATCAGGAACCTCCGACCTCACGGCCGCAACCGCGTAGAGTTTGAGATCGGGGAAGAGGAGCTCCGCAACAAGATTTACGGTGCGTGGCTAGGCAGATGTGCAGGATGCATTCTCGGCAAACCAGTTGAGGGATGGACGAAGCAAAAGATCAAAGAATACTTGGAATTAGCTCATGCTTATCCTTTGAGCGACTACCTGCCGGCAGTAACGCATCCTCCACCCGAGTGCGAGTTACGGGAAGAAGTAAGGGATAGTGCAGTTCGCGGGAGGATACAGTTCGCTGTTCGGGACGATGATCTAGATTTCACAACGCTCAACCTCACAATCGCAGAACGTAAAGGAACAGAGTTCACAACCGAGGATATCGCAGAAATGTGGCTCACGAGCATGCCCTACGGGTTAACGTACACAGCCGAGAAAGTTACTTACCGTAACCTAGTCAACGGAATTAGTCCGCCTGAATCTGCAACCTACAGAAATCCGTACAGAGAATGGATTGGTGCCCAGATCAGAGCTGACATGTGGGGGTACATCGCCCCTGGTAAACCAACATTGGCTGCGGAACTCGCATACAGGGATGCTGCCCTATCGCACGTCAAGAACGGTATCTACGGGGAAATGTTCTGTGCAGCAATGATCTCAGCCTCTTTCGCAACCGACCGGATTGACGAGATCATCGATGCAGGCCTCGCTGAAATTCCTGAAAAATCTCGACTTACAGAAGCGGTAATGGACGTGATAAAGTGGAAGGCTGAATGCTCGACCTGGGAGGAGGCGTGGCTGAAGATTATGACCAAATATGGTTCATACTCTCCAATGCATACAATAAACAACGCAGCCCTAGTCCTCCTTGGACTTCTCTACAGCTCCACCCAGCTCGGAGAAGGCATAAGCATAAGCGTAATGTCAGGACTCGACGCTGACTGCAACGGGGCCACGTGCGGCTCAATAATTGGCGCAATCATTGGAAGCAGAGAGCTTCCGCAAAAGTGGACCGACCCATTCAACGACAAACTGCAGACCGCTGTCTCAGGCTTCTCAGACTGCCGAATCTCAGATCTCGCCCAGCGTACGTTCCTAATAGCAAGGAAGGCAATCTAATTGAAAGTTCGTCCCCTTCAGCCAATGAAATAAGTCTCAACGTGAGGGCAGTTACCGATGTGACTCTGACTTCAATACTAATTTTTCTAGCACCGCCACGTAGGATGATACTGAAACTATTTTTGCCGGGCACAAAGACGACCTGTTTATCTTCCTCAATCCGATCCTAGACAGCTAGTGAGTGGATTGCACAAAGTGAATGTGAGCACCGTAGCTGACGCGCCCGTTACGGAAGAAGGAGCGAAAGGGGCGAAAATTAAATGGTTAATTAGCGAGAGCGACGGAGCACCTACATTTCTGATGCGCCACTTTACCGTTGAAGGCGGCGGGTTCACCCCCTTCCATAACCACGACTGGGAACACGAAGTATACGTTCTCGAAGGACAAGGCACAGTTCGATATGAGAATCAAGAAGAGAAGATTGGACCAGGAGACGCTATTCTAATCCCACCGGGCAAGAAGCATCAGTTTCGGGCGGGAGCTGAACCGCTCAAGTTCATATGCATAGTCCCCAAGTAAGTTGTAGAAGACGGCGTGGAAGGCAGGTCTTTGCTCGCTCTACGATAACGCCTGTAGAGTTAGTCAAAGATCGCATAATCCACCCCAATGCTCAGATCTATCAGGATACGCTTACATGGACACTGAAAAGTTGTTCGATTTCGTAATCGAAATCGCAAAAAGTTCCATCGACAGCGCTGAAATCAGGAAAGCATTGATCGAAAAATAAGCAGCTTCACAACTATCCTAACCGCGTGATATTCCCTATAAGAGATAGGTCAATGGTGAGCTTTCGTTTCCGCATCCTCAACCAGGCGTCTAATTGCCTCCTCTTTCTCCCTATCGAGAGGTTCCGGTTGATGCGTGCGAAGAATCTCAATTGCTTCCTGTCTTGCTCTTGTCCACATGTCCATTTTCGTCTCCTTCCACGTCTGATAGGGTTGCCTGTTGGAGATTTTCGGTAGCCACCTCTCTCCTCTCATTAGTTCCTTGGTGTGTTTCTGGGCAAGGAAGTGTCCTCCTGGTCCAACTTTCTCGATCACGTCTGCGGCCAATGTCGCGTCAGATACCTCAATGCCGCTTAGAATCCGTCCAAGCCCTCCGAACACTTCGTTGTCTATGACGAGTTTCTCGTGACTCATGCCTCTACAAGCGTCGATCAGTCCGACGCCGTTAACGAGGTTGATTCCTGCCATCATTGGCAACTGGGCTGTCCAAGCGATCTCCCATCCCGTCTGAGCGTCAATGACGATAGATTCTGAACTTGTTATGCTCGCGTAGGAGGGTATACCGTAATAACGCATCATCTGCGCTGATCCGGCTGTGACGAGGGCGCATTCGGGTGCGCCAAAACACGAATTGGCAGTCTTCATGTCCATGACGGGTGGAGAAGGCCCGGTTACAACAGGGTTTCCAGGGTTGAATAGTTGAGCGACTAAGGTTAGTGATAGGCATTCAGCTAGTGTCTGCACGATCGTGCCCGCAACTGATATGGGGGAGGTTGCCCCGTTGTTGGGGCAGTTGATTATTGCCATCGGCAGCTTACGCGTAGTAAACTCCCTAGTAATGTCGAGATCATTATGAGCAAGACGCAGTGGACTATTCGGTGAGGCGAGTCCGAGGAATATGGGCTTCTCCCGCAACGACTCCAATCCGCCGGCAACTATCTCAGCCATCTCAATAATGATTCGAGCTTGGTTTCCGTCGCCTGGACACACCCAGGGGGGCTTGGTCGTGTTGCAGAACATGGCTTCCGCGGAGTGAACATCGACCAATGACGATTCTACGTCTTGGATGATTGGGGACATACAGAGCTGGGTGTGCTCTAACGCGTCGTTGAGTCGAGTCAACTCTACAACATCACGCTTCGTTGCAGGGCGAGGCTCGCCCGTGGTGAGGTCCATTAACCACGAAGCCCCTGCACCTGACGAGATGACAGTTCTACGTCCGCCAATCCTGATCGGGCGCCCCTTTCGTGAGTAGAGAACGAAGCTTTGCGGCACTTTCTGAATGGCTTCTCTAATTGCATATTCCGGGATCTTGGCGATGCTGCGTTTCCTGTCAATCGTCGCACCTGCTTTCCCGAGCATATCAAGGACGCTCTCGTTCTCGATGAGGACTCCCGCCCTCTCAAGGACCTCCATTGTGGCCATATTGATACGATCAGCGTCATCTCTGCTCAGGGGTTCGTAGAAGAGGCCAGTCAAGTTTCACCGACTCGGCTCGTATGGGTGACTCTGATTTAACACGTTTCTATATAATGAAGGATGTCGAATATACTGCTGCAAGCTTCTCACGACCGGTTGACTCATGTCTCCCACGGCGTTCTGAGCCCTGTTCTTCCCACTGCTCAAAACCAGAGCCCGCTATATTCTCTCTTTTGAGAATAGAGGGCAAAGATGAGTATGGAAGCTTAGCGTAATTTCCGCTCGCACCGCGTAGGATCAGAGTGGACAGGCTACAATTGCAGCTTGGCAGTTGGAAAGGCATTACAAAGTTCGTTCTCAAGCGTCTTCTCTTTTCGGTTGCAGTCGTCCTCGGCGTGATGTCACTGACGTTTCTTGTTTCACGGGTAATCATTCCGGACCCTGCAAGAGCCTGGGCTGGGTTACATGCCGGTCCACAAGCACTTGCGGCTCTGAGAGCAAGATTCCATCTCAACGACCCAATCTACGTCCAATACTATTACTACCTGAGTGATCTCCTTCATGGGGACTGGGGTGTCTCACCTTCTTCAGGGCAACCGGTATTGTACAGTATCATGCTATACTTGCCCGCGACAATTGAGCTAGCTTTCAGTTCATTGCTGATCATAATTTTCATCGGCATTCCCCTAGGCGTTATTGCCGCCACGCATAGGAATAAAATAGAAGATCATCTCGCGCGAGCCACGGCCCTCTCAGGAGTGGCGTCACCACCGTTCTTAGCCGCGCTGCTTTTGCAGCTGATCTTCTTCTATTACTTGAAAATCTTTCCAGACTCGGGAGGAAGAATTTCGACCTTCGTCCCATTGCCCCCTACTGTCACTGGGCTGCTCACTGTGGATAGCCTGATAGCCCTTGATTTCCCAGCATTCTTCAGCGCTCTCAATCATTTGATTCTACCTTCTTTCGCTCTAGCGTTCATTACGCTGGGACTCATGAGCAGGCTGGTTAGGGCTTCGATGCTGGAGACTCTGGCGAGTGACTATGTGAGGACTGCGAAGGCGAAGGGTCTGAAGAGGCGCGTCGTGGTTTACAAGCATGCCCTAAAGAATGCTCTAATCCAGCCCGTAACCGCGCTGAGCGTTTACATGGCTTATCTTCTCGGTGGTTCAGTTGTGATCGAACTGATTTTCAGCTGGCCGGGCGTTGGAAGATACGCCGCGCAGGCGGCACTTCAGTTTGACCTACCGGCGGTGATGGGTACAACACTCGCGTTCACGATCTGCG
>CAZAGP010000304.1:0-3493 GCA_964484575.1 uncultured Candidatus Bathyarchaeia archaeon
CGTGACTGACCGTTACCATGAGAGAAACCCGATCCTTATTCTAAGCTACCTGCTCATTGCGGGAACAATCGGCCTTCTTTGGATTACGAGGACCATACATGGTCTTGAAGTCCTTTACGCGGTCATATCCTTCTTTTCCGCAGCCTCCGCGACTCCGCTGAACCTGCTGATTATGGAGACACAACCAAAATCAAAATGGACATCCGCATTTTCTAAACTTTCAATGGCGTCAAGCATTGGCGTCACATTAGGCCTATTGCTCGGAGTCGCATGGGGAGATTTTCTGCCACTCAACCTGATAATGATCCCTCTCGCAGCATTATCGGTCGCCTCAGCCGTAATCTCGTTCCTAACTATTCCAGAACCAACCGTAGGATTTGAGCGTGTGATGATGGTTCTCGTAAGAAAGAGCTTCTACGCCAGGCTTCTCGCGTTTCCTATCATGTTCCTTCGAATTCCAAGCGCGTCCGATTTTCAGCGCGTCTTCAAAAGTATGAGGTTCGAGTTAACGAGGGAACCCTTACTCCTATACTTGTCAATTATTGCGTTCTACGTCTCTAGCGGCATCTTCAATACCTCTCTCGTGCCGTCGTACTTTCAAGCAAAGATAACTAACAGTGAAATCTTCCTCGTACTCTTGGCTGGCATGATTGTTCAAACAATCGCCTTCAATTCTCTAGCTCCACGTGTGGAGAAACGAAGCCTTAAGGAGACAGCGGTCTCAGGCCTAACTTTACGGTCAGCCTGCTACATCCTGCTCGGAATCTCAGCCTACCTGTTCACGGGAGGAATGTATCTTGGGGCGAATCTGATCTTATACCCCGTATCAGGAGGAATCGCGTACGCAGCGTACTACGCTGCTTCAAACGTGATGATCTTCAATTCGCTCGGTGCCGACAAGCATGGGTCAACGCTGGGAGTTTACAGTGCTCTCGTCGGCTTCGCCACAATGATTGGGTCCTTCGTTTCCGGATTCATTTCCTTCTATGAAGGCTACTGCGCCACGTTCATAATCGCCGGCGTCATCATGGCAAGCGCAGGTATCCTAACCTCAATGCTGCACGGCGGGAAGGTCACTTAACCCCAGTCAGGCCCGTTTTATTCAGGAAACTGGTAAATGACGATTACACTTACATTCAACCACGTTTTACGAGCTGTCGATTGGAATGTCAAAGCCTAGTGCCCCTAAGGCCAAGCCTAAGCCCAAGTTCAGCAAGGCTGAGAAGATCGCGATTCCCATAATCATAATCATCGCCGTCTGGGTCGTCTATTCACTTGCACAACCCGCTCCCACTACGCCGACCGTTTCAACTCAGTCTAATACTGGCACGGCTGCTCTAGCGCCAGACTTCACGCTACCTGTCGTGAACGGTAACGGTCTAAATGGTCAGACGTTGACTCTCTCTTCTCTTCGAGGCAAAGTCGTATTACTTGAGTTCATGGAGCCTTGGTGTGAACACTGCCAGCACATGGCTCCTCTACTGGACAAGCTGTACGCGCAGTACGGCAACAGTAGTAACATTGTTTTCTTATCCGTTGCTGGGCCCTGGCAGGGAGCTACCGCGCAGGATGCGGCACAATTCATCAGGAATTATGGCACGAACTGGCTCTTCGTCTACGACTCGTCCGGAAGTATTGTGAGCGAATACGGAGTAACCGCCACGCCCACCTTCTTCATAATTGGGAAGGATGGATCCATTGTTGTTAGGTATGAGGGAGAACAGACCATTGACACTCTCTCCTCAGGCTTGATGTCTGCTGTGACAGCCAGCTGAGATTTACCTCAACCACTTGAGTAATATCACTGACGCGTCTTCGACTCGTATAGTTCTTGACAATGCCTGATAGTCGCCTTCGCTGACGCGCAGTTCTCCCAACCTAATATTCTAACTTTCTTCCCCTCCAAAACCTTGTAGGTTTCGAAGAGGTACGCGATTTCCTTCAGTATGTGCTCTGGAAGATCTTCCAGATCATTGTACTCTGCATACCTCGGGTCACCGGTTGGAACGGCAAGTACCTTATCATCCCTCTTCGTACCATCAAGCATTCGTAGCAATCCAACTGGACGCGCTGTCATAACGCAACCGGGAAACGTTGCGCTGGACACAAGCACCAAGATATCCAACGGGTCCCCGTCTTCATCAAGAGTTCGTGGAAGAAACCCGTAATCTCCGGGAAAATGAACGGCTGAATAGAGAACTCGGTCGAGAACAATCGCCTTCTTCTCCACATCATATTCGTACTTGTTCTCTGTCCCTTTGGGGCTCTCCACCACAACGTAAACCACGTCGGGGGATCTTGGCCCCGTCTCAAGGTCCCGTAGAAAATCCAACCTGGTCCCCAATCAGACTGTCTGTACACGCAATAAGTCTGTTGTGCCGCGTGGCGAAGATGGATCTCCACACACGACCACAATCCTGTTCCTCTTGCGATTAACGAAACCGCAGTCCGATGCAGCCCGCTTCGCTGAAGCAAATATCTCCGCGGTCGTAACGAGCCTCCTAACCTGGTATGGGTAGACACCCCACAGCAATGAGAGGCGATTCATTACTGACGCCTCATAAGTTAAGGCTAGAACAGGAACCGGCGACCTAAACTTGGATACCCTATGCGCGGTTAATCCTGTCCTAGTATGTGCCACTATGCAGCGCGCATCAAGTTCGTAAGCTACAGTGCAAGCCGAGAAACTGATCGAATCCTGCACCAAGTCACGTTTAAGCAGGCGCTGCCTAGAGGAGAGAATTGACTTATACGGCAGACTTCTCTCCGTTGCGGCCGCAACCCGTTTCATAACCTTCACTGCCTCAATAGGGTACTTTCCAACCGCAGTTTCCTCAGACAACATAACCGCATCCGTTCCATCGATTATCGCGTTTGCGATATCCGTAACCTCTGCTCGAGTTGGTGTAGGATTATTCACCATAGACTCAAGCATTTGCGTGGCAGTGATCACTGGTTTCCCAGCGGTGTTGGATTTCTCAATAATCCTCTTTTGGAGTTCCGGGACCTCTTCCACATCCATTTCAACTCCAAGGTCTCCCCTTGCAACCATGATACCGTCCGACTCCGCTACGATTTCGTCAATATTTTTGATGGCCTGTTTTCCTTCGATCTTTGCAATAACCCAAGTTGGAGCACCCTCATTCCTGATTATTCTCTTGGCTCTCATGATATGCTGCCTAGTCATCGCAAACGAAACTCCCACGAAGTCCACACCCTGATTGAGCGCAAACTTCGTGAGAGCCGCATCATTAGGAGTAAGCGCAGTCGGCGTCGTCTTCCTTTCCGGGAGATTCACTCCCTTCCCAGAGTATAGTGGGCCTCCCACAACAACTCTACAAGCCACCTGATCATCTCCAGGCTCAGTCACCTTCAAACGAACTGTACCGTCCTCGAGGTAAACGGAATCTCCCGCTCTGAGACGAGTTAGAATACTTGGGTGACTAATTGAGACGAAATTCTTATTTCCAATAACGTGTCGGCCAGTTAACCT
>CAZAGP010000305.1:0-3552 GCA_964484575.1 uncultured Candidatus Bathyarchaeia archaeon
AACTCTTGCTCGTTTTGTTGGATTTTCCTCTGTAGAAATGCTTTAAGATCTGCAAGTTTCCTCGCGGATTGTTGGTCTGGCTCTGTCAAAGTCTATCACAAGCATCTTCTCGGTATCTCTATTTATTTCATGAGCGTCGCAGCGATGAACGCCCTACACATACCTACGTAGCCGAAGATTGAAGCAACACTAGGAGGGCTCGAATTGATGTGCAAATGACAGGTGAAATCATCAAATCAGCTTATATACAGAGCAGGAAATTGTCTTTGGACGGTGTTCTACACATGGGTGAACGCTTTAACGACGTTTTTCGCGTTCCTCGATAAGATTGGCACGATTCATGAATTCCTGAAGCGAGAACTTCCTGTGAGGCGAATATAATGGGCATTTCTACGGTTGGAGAAATCGTTTCCGGACAACATGACGGGGGGCATGTAACTTTGCGTGGTTGGCTCCACCAAATCCGCACCGGAGGCGGCATCCTATTTTTGCAATTGCGTGACGGATCGGGCATAATCCAATGCACGCTGAAGAAGGACTCAGTTGAGGCTAAGGAGTTTGAGCGACTAAGCATGATACCTGTAGAGAGCACTGTGCAGGTTTCCGGGACGGTGAGAAAGGACCCTCGAGCTCCACGAGGTTATGAAATTTCAGGGGAAGAGGTCATTGTTCTTCATCAAGCAGAAGAGGGTTTTCCGATCGCTAGAGGCAAGCCTGAGAAATCTCACGGAGCGGATTTCCTGCTAGACAATCGCCATTTCGATATCCGTAGCTCTAGGCTTGTGACAATAATGCGTCTGAGGGCATGCTTGATTCAGGAACTTCGCAACTGGTTGATCGACCATGGCTACTTGGAAGTACAGGTTCCAATCCTCGTGAACGCAGCAGTGGAAGGAGGGTCAACTTTGTTCGAGGTCAAGTACTTCGGTGAAAAGGCATTCCTTACGCAGAGCTGGCAGCTTTACGCAGAAGCAATGATCTCAAGCGTGGGCAAAATATTCACCTTAGCGCCTTCTTTCCGGGCTGAGAAATCTAGGACCATAAGACACCTGACGGAATACTGGCATTTGGAAGTCGAGGAACCTTGGCTTGACCTGGAGGGGCTGATGCGAATGGAGGAGGAGTTGGTTTCCTCGGCATGCCGAAATGTGAGAGTCAAAATGCCCGAAGAGTTGAAGATTGTTGGGCGTGATCCTAAGGAGCTTGAAAGGGTGGAACCGCCGTTCCCTAGAGTACGATATGATGAAGCCGTGCAACTTATTCAGAAAGTTCAGCCGAATTTTGAATGGGGTCAGGATTTGGCATGGGAGGAGGAGAAGATTCTCACAGAGGATTTCGATAAACCATTCTTTGTAAGTCACTTTCCTAAGCAGATCAAAGCGTTCTATCACATGCCTGACCCGAAAAATAGTAGAGTGACGCTTTCAGTAGATTTGCTGGCTCCTGAGAAATATGGCGAAATCACGGGTGGAGGTCAACGGATTCACGATTTACAACAGTTGCTAGACCGGATACAGGAGGAGCATTTGAAGCCTGACGACTACAAATGGTACGTTGACCTAAGACGTTATGGAACAGTTCCCCACTCAGGCTTTGGTATGGGTGTTGAACGTACGCTGGCATGGATGTGTAAGCTCGAACACATTCGAGATGCGATAGCCTTTCCAAGATTAATCAACAGAATCTACCCCTAGTTAAGAGGGAACCATGATCCGTATTTCGCGTATGAGAATTGACGATCTTCCCTTTGCGGTCAGACTCTCAGCCCAGGAAGATTGGGGAACGCCACGCTCCGACCTACTACGGATATTGCGCATTAGCCCTAAGACAAGTTTCATAGCGTCCGAGGATAACGCACGAGTCGGAATGATTACGACCGTCACGTTCGACAAGAACCTTGCGTGGATAGGGAACGTCATAGTAGACAAGAAGCATCGCGGGAAACGCATAGGTCAACATCTGGTGACATACACAGTCGACCAATTGAAACGGATTCACGTGAAGCACATCGCTCTTTACTGTTTCAAAGAAAACGTCAACTTCTACAAGAAACTGGGATTTGTTCAAGACGTCCAGTTCGTTCGGCTTAGGCTTAACCGGTTTGAACAGAATCCGAAGTCGTGTAAAAGCGAGATAGGGAAACGGCTTACGTTAGCCCACCTACTCTCCCTTGACAGGCAAGCTTCAGGAGTTGACAGGTCGAACTTAATTCAATCCTGGATAAACGAAGGGGCAGGAGCATACTTTGGATTCGAAGCGGGAGATGTATCCGCGTTCGTATTCGTCAAGAAATATTCAACTATGTTTGACTTTGGTCCTGGAGTTTCAATCGGAGCTTCCGATAATGAACTGCAAAGCCTTCTAGACGAATCACTCAGCCCAACGCGAAGTAAACCCATCGAGGTCTCTTGTCTCGCTCAGAATCAGAATGTGCTCAGATTGTTGCGAAGGTTTGGCTTCGAAGTAACGAACATAGGGTACAGGATGTTCTACGATCGTACGGCAACTGTGGGCATTGATAGTGCAAGCCTTCTGCTCGGTTTCCTTGACAAAGGCTAACGGGTCTGTATAGCTGCCGTGAATCCTGGTCTGTTCATCTTGCGGTCTAGCGCGGCCTTTACGAGTCCATAGTAGGGGGGTGAAGGACGAGCCGGTCTCGATTTGAATTCTGCATGAAACTGGGTTGCCAAGTAGTAGTGCTTGTCCGGGAGTTCGAAGATCTCCATCCGTGCTCCATCCCTGCTCCTGCCTGAAAAGACTCCGCCTCTTCGAGTAATCTCGTCAACGTAACTTGGGTTGACCTCATACCGATGTCGATGGCGCTCGAAAATGGTTTCTTGTCCATACAACTCGTGTGCTTTCGTACCAGCCGCGATGTGAACTTCATGCGCCCCTAATCGCATTGTAGCACCCTTCACGTCAACATCTCGCTGCTCGACCATCAGATCTATGACGGGGTGAGCGGTCTTAGGGTCTAGTTCGGTACTGTTCGCATTCTTCATTCCTACTGATCTAGCAAATTCCACTATCGCTAGTTGAAAACCGAAGCAGATTCCCAGCATCGGAATATTCTGTTCACGTGAGTACTTGAGCGCTGTAAGTTTGCCTTCTGTTCCTCTCGAGCCAAACCCTCCAGGCACCAATAAACCATCAAACTTCGAAAGAACGGAGCAGCTGGTTGGCTCTGTCTCGAAGAGTTCCGTTTCAATCCAATCTATTTCAACTCGAGCATCGCACGCTCCTCCTGCATGTCTCAATGCCTCATTCACACTTACGTATGAATCAGCAAGCTCAGCGTACTTTCCGCAAAGTGCGATTCTTACTATTTGACGCGGAGAAGCGATTCGATTTACGATATTCCGCCACGGAGTCCAATCAACAATGCGAATAGGGAAGACGAAACGATCTTCAAGAAATTCGCCCATCCCTTGCGCATCAAGTTCAATTGGAGCCTGATAAATGACGGGCTGATCTGGAGATGCGAAAACAGCTCTTTCTTCAACATTGCAAAACAGCGCGATCTTCTTCCTTGGACCGGGTGAGAGCGGACCG
>CAZAGP010000306.1:0-3112 GCA_964484575.1 uncultured Candidatus Bathyarchaeia archaeon
TCCTGTAGATCTCATCACGAAGAATAGGGTGCAGATCTCGCGGCTCGCCCTCGACGGCTACGCGGAATGCAGATCGGTGGTTGTTTGGGTCGGCTGCGAGTTCTTCTCCGAGGGTGCTGATGGCCAGCGCAAGATCGTTGCCTTGGATGGTGGACGCGCGCAATCCCTGTACCGCATCCCGGCCCTCGGTGATCGCACCGGCAGCCTGCTCGATTGCGGTGTCCAGCTTTTCCTTCGCCTCCACCGGGCGATCCGGCAGCAACTGCGAAACAGTCTGGAACCGCAGCAGAAGACCATGGAAACTCTGCAGCAGAGTGTCATGAAGTTCCCGCGCAATACGGGTGCGCTCGCCGACGCGCGCCTCCAGGGTCATGTCGAACTGATGATGCAATTGGCGGACACGCCACTGGTAGGCCGCCCACAGCATTGCCAGGAACAAGGCCGCGCAGAGAGCGTGGAACCAGGTCGTCTGGTAGTAAGCCGGAGCGACGAAGAAATCCAGCTTCGCGGCGTTTTCGTTCCAGGCGCCATCACTATTGCATGCGATCACGCGAAATGAATACTTCCCAGGAGGCAAATCCGTGTAGAACGCCTGTCGGCGCGTGCCGGCGTCATGCCAGTCACGGTCATAGCCGTCCAGCCGATAACGGAATTTCACCTTCTGGGGGATCAGAAAGGTGGGCGACGTGTAATCAATCTGCAAGTCGCGTGGGTGAGGGGGGAGCTTGAGGTTGTCGGTTGCTGCGAATTCCCTTCGGTCAACCACTAACGACTGAATGTATGTCACCGCAGGTAGTGCTCTTTGCGAGATTCTGGACGGGTCCAGCATCTGTACGAAAATTCCGCTGGCAAACCATACGCGCCCATCCGAAGAGAACGCCGCGGAATTGAAAAGTGGTCGTCCTGCCTGGGTTCCATCCAATTCGTCGTAGACGCGGGTCTGCACGATCACTTCCGGGTTGGTCCACCATCGTTGCAGCTCGGAGTCTGGCAACTCGACGATGCCGCAATCGGTGTAGAGCCACCAGCGTTTCTCCCCATCCTCAATAAAGGAGGTGACGAAGTTGCAGGGCAAGCCGTTCTTCGTCGTCATCCGCTGTACCTTCCCTTGCCGCAACCCGACCAGCCCCTCGGCGGAACCGGCAAGCACGGAGCCATCTCCGATAGCAATAATCTGGTGGCTAAACGGATCGCCCTTTGCGTTTAGCGGGAACGTTTGCAGAACGCCATGGCGAAATAACGCAAGGTCACCCTTTAGAGTTCCTATCCAAATTCCTCCCTGTGGATCTAGCTCGAGGGTGCGGCCCGCCGGAACTTGCGATTCACTGAACTCCTCACGTATTTCGAAATCGCGGATACGCACAAGCTTTGGCGGCTTGCTGGAGCACTCTGCCCAAATGTCCCCGTCAATGTCCTCGGTCATTCCAACAACAAGCCCTAGCGGCTTGTGATTCGGTTCGGGCAGGCGGCGAAAGCTCCCATTCTTGAACAGATACAGTCCGTCATCCACTCCCACCCACAGGTTCCCGGCGCGGTCCTCCAGCATCGAGGCGACTTGATTACCCGGAAGACCTTGCCCGGTGCGAATGGACGAGATAGTTCCATTCCTCTCAATGTGATCGAGAGAGCCACGGTTTGCGACCCAGATTGTGCCGTCTCTGCTGGCTAGAACTCCCATCGGCACCTCATTCCCCAGGCCCTCTAAGCTCGTGAAGCTGGCGATGGGCGGGTCGCGAAACTTATCTATCCCTTCCCCCGGTGATGCCGCCCATAAAATTCCCTCTCTGTCTTCAAAGACAGCGCCGACGGTATCGCTAGACAAACCTTCCGTTCGTCCATAGTGGTCCACACTGTTTCACCGGATACGAAAGATTCCCATGCCATATGTGCCGACCCAGAGATTGCCGTCGCGGTCGATGATCATGCTGTGGACATGGAGTTTGCTGCCGTCGAAGCTGGGCGTCACAAATGGTTGGAAGGCACCCTTTATCAATCGTCCCAGTCCTCGCCCCGGTCCGGCCGCGAGAATGCCGACCCAGAGGGACCCATCGGGACCACGCGCCAGACCCGCGATCCCGGGTTGTCCTACGTTAGATTTCAGCGCTTCGATTGGATACGTCTCTGAGACGCCGTCATGCCAGTGGACAAGGGCGGTCTGGCCTCCCAGCCAAAAGCCGCCTGTTCCGTCAGCCAGTAAAGAATTGATTGGGGAGATTGGTATTCCATCAGTTTTTCCGAAACACTTCACCGCGCGGTCGGTAACATGGCAAAGCGGATTGTCTGAGATAGCGTTGTTGCCTCGCACCACCCAAATCGAGCCGTCAGGATCTTCACTAAAGTTTTGAAGAGTCCGAAGCCCTTCCATCTGGACCTGAGAAGTGACAACCCGACCCTTCAGGTGGACGATCCCACGTAACCCAAATACCCAGAGCCCACCCGCGTGATCGCCAAAAGCCTGCACTATTTGGCCAAAGCCGGTGTCATGCGTGCTGATCGAACCACCGTTAGGAGGCCCGTCCCAGGAAACAAACCGAGCACCGTCGAAGGTAAACATATCGCCGGATACGAACCACAGAAAACCGTCCGCGGTTTGTGCGATGCCATATGCGCCAGTCGGCGAGGAACCATCGCGCACCCGCCAAGAGGTATGGATGTACTGGCTGGGACGTTTGTTTGGATCGAGCGCGTGAACCGGGCCTGCCAGGAACAATAAACACGATAAACACGCGAGACACGAACCCGCCATGGCCACAATGGGCGTGCGGCCCCGGCGCAAACAGCGCAGAAGGGGTCGGCAAGAAGCCATTTTTCTGAGCTGTTCGGCAATCGCATTCGAAAAATCGAGCAGCGCTCGATGTCGGCCAGCTGTCGCCGTTTTCTCACCTGCAGTTCCGCCCGACATCGCGAAATCTCCAGCATCAGCGCGAGCGAGGTCTGGCGGTTTATGCGCTTTTGGATAAGTTGACTCTGCACCCTTGCCGGGCAAGTTGTCAATTCTGCTTTCACGGCGCAGCTGCGCATCCTATCGGGCCGAGTTCGCGGAAGGACACAGTGGCCGATTGCCGTGCGGGATTGAAGAACACCCTCGCCGAATGTGCGAGTCGTGGATCAC
>CAZAGP010000307.1:0-3254 GCA_964484575.1 uncultured Candidatus Bathyarchaeia archaeon
GATGTACTTCATCGTGTTCCCAAGAGTTTTCCTAGCCTCTTGCACTCCTTGAGCTAGAACGGTCAAATCGTTTTGCAGGAGAATAATATCAGCCGCCGCTTTCGCAACATCCACCGCATTATTGACTGAGATGCCTACGTCCGCTGTCCTTATGCTTGCAGCGTCGTTTATTCCATCGCCCATAAACCCGACTACGTGACCGTTCTTCCGCAGAGCTATCATAATGCGGTTCTTCTGATCAGGTGTTACCCTGGCGAACACGTTGGTCTCCTCAACAACTCTCACGAGCGCTTCATCGCTGGTTTGTCTCAGTTCGTCCCCAGTCACGATTCGATTGACTTTGATGTTTAGCTGATCGCAGATGTGCTGAGCAACAAACTCGTTGTCTCCTGTGAGGATCTTCAATTGTATGCTGGATTCGGCCAGCATTTGAAGTGAAGAAGATGCTGTCTGCTTCGGCGGATCAGTGAAGGTCAATAGGCCTTCAAAAATCATTCCCGTCTCATCGTTCACGGTGTACGAGGGTTTCTTCTCAATCTCTTTGGTCGCCACTGCGAGAATGCGTCTTCCTTCCTTGCTCAACTCCTCATACTGATTCTGGATCTTCTTTCTGACGTCATCCGTTAATGGGAGAACTTGCTCGCCTTCCTTGTAGAAGCTACAAGCGCTCAACATCTCAATCGTTGCACCCTTCGATATCAGGAGGCGACTGGAGGTTTCGTCGATAATGACGGAGACTCTACGCCGCACGAAATCGAATGGGATCTCGTCGGCTCTAGCGTACTTTGTCAAGTCTAATGTTTGATGGGCGAGTATTGCTCCGTCAAGGGGCGTATGCAGCCCGTTCTGGAACTGACTGTTAAGTTCACCTAACAGGAGAACGTTATCATCGTCCACATTGTTGACGTCAACGTGGGAAGTTAGCGTTATCGCGTTTTCCGTCAGGGTTCCCGTCTTGTCGGTACAAAGTATATCCATGCTGCCGAAGTTCTGAATCGTGGACAGTTTTCTCACAATAACTCCTTTCGCGGCCATCTCCATCGCCCCCTTGGCCAGGTTTATCGTTACTATCATTGGAAGCAGTTCAGGCGTGAGACCAACGGCCAATGCCACTGAGAAAAGTAGCGAAGTGAGGATGTCGCGTTTGAAGAGGGCATTGATGAAGAAGACGAAGATTACTAGCAGTAGCGTGACTTGCATGATAAGATAACCAAATTTCCTGAGTCCTCGATCAAACTCGGTCTCGGGAACTCGACCAACAAGTTCCTTCGCGATTTCACCGTACGCCGTCGCGCTGCCCGTTTTAGTGATGCTGATCGTACCGGCCCCGCTAACAACAGATGTTCCCATAAACGCCAAATCCGTCCGATCGACATCCGTCTTCGCTTCAAGGTCAGGAGCCGGGTCCTTCTCTGCGGGAAAAGATTCTCCAGTAAGTGCGGCTTGATCAACGAAGAGGTCCTTCGCGGATAAGACGTGAGCGTCAGCAGGTATGATGTCGCCGGCTGACAGGTACACTAGGTCTCCCGGAACAATGTCAGAAACGGGAATCTCGACTCGCTGACCATCACGTAGCACGTTCGTAGTTGTTCGAATTCTCTCCTGAAGGGTTGCTGCTGCATTCTCGGCTTTAGATTCCTGGTAGAATCCTAGAACTACGCTCATTCCCACAACGAAGTAGATTATTGACGCGTTCACGATGTCGCCTAACATGGCTGAGATGGTTCCAGCGAACACAAGTATGATGACGAGTGGGCTCTTGAAGTACGATAGTATCATCGAGACCCTAGATCTCTTCTTGCCCACCGTTACGACGTTAGGACCGTACGTTTGAAGGCGTTTCTCCGCCTCCTCCGTCGTCAAACCTTTCAGTGCGATTGTAGTGGCTTCACTCAATGATAGAGGACCAGACAAAAAGGTGGACGGAGGTGAAATTTGAAACTTTCAGCAGTTGAAGGGATAGAGTGTCAAAGGACTCTAACGGTACTCTCCTTCGCTAATCTCACGGTTCCTCGGCTGAGCCGTTCCACTCATTGAGGGACGAAGTACAGTGTGTTTCCGTATGGAGTTGTTGAGAAAAAGATTATCGCGTACTGGCCATCTTGGGGTGCTGTCCAGTTTATGATAGTGGAGGTAGAACCGATTGTCTGGGCTTGACCGAAGTATCCGATTGCACTACAGCTGGCAGGATTCTCGAATTGTGAGAGGATAGACATCGGGACGATTATGTAACTTATCGATGGTCCGGTCGTCCAAACCTGCGCTTTTACATTGAGCCCCGTTGGTGCATTGAATTCGAAATAGTCGTAATAGAGGCAGGCACGCCCGTACTGGTCGTAAAGTGTTTGACCGAGAGTGAATGATCCAGTGGTTGGACTGTAATTGTACCCGTAATGATAGAAGCCCATTCCCGGGTACCAATAGTCACCCCAACCATACCAATTGGTTGTTGACGTGACGTACGTGAAAGTTGGAGCAATCGTATAACTGGTCTCAAATGTCCGAGTGAAGCTGATTCCCGTCCAAGAAGAAAATCCAAGGCTAAAGCTTGTGCCAATGCTGCGGGTGAAACTGACGCTAAATGAAGGCAGGGAAAAAGTAGGCCTGGCAGTAGGCGCAGAGATAGGGGGTCGAGCTGTTGGTTGATTGATGACAGGAGGCGGGTTAGGTCGCGCAATTGGCTGCGAAGGTTTCGGCGGAATGGAAGGCTTTGGACTCGAAGGCGGCCTAGACGGGGGTTTTGGTAGTTGATTGCCAACTCCAGGAGAGCTACCTCTTGAGCCACTGACAACTCCGATTTGGACAATTGGAATAATCAATACGAAGAGCAGAAGGAGGGTGACCGACGTTTTTGTTCTCGATGTTGGCATCTACACTCAACTTTCGGCTCCCAGCATATTCGTCTAATTTAGCTTAATCGTTTAACACATCTTCAATATCTTCTATGTCGGTTACGAGAGCTGGTCAATCAAGAATAATTTAACAGATTGTCAGGTCGACGTTTCTGTGGGCCGTTCAAATAGGTAACCGAAAAAAAAATACGTCGCTAGGGATTGACGGTTCCGGTTTTAGTATTTAGGAGCATGTTGATGTGCCGATTAAGCGATTTCTTGAGAAGAATCGCGGTCACATATGAGATTGCCAGTATTGTCCAGAGGTCTCCCATTCCAAGTAGTATTCTAAACGGGAAAAGGGTGGTTGTCAGTAGATGGAAGATTACGAAGAAGATTATCATCAACAGAACAAGATCCAGA
>CAZAGP010000308.1:0-2523 GCA_964484575.1 uncultured Candidatus Bathyarchaeia archaeon
CGTCATTGGGCCACCTTACTTGAGAGTCGATTTGAAGATCACTATGTACACGTCTAGCTACTGCCAGAGCAGCAGTCAGCGGAATTGATTCCGCTGGTATTGCAATCGGTGGCCTGATGATGATTGTCATCCATATTCCGCCGCGTGGAGAAGTCCAATGTCTTCCGAATCTACCTCTTCCACCTGTTTGGGTTTCTGTGATTATTAGGGACCCATGCGGGGCGCCGTCTATTGCAAGTTTCCTTGCCTCATCGTTAGTTGACGTACACTGGTCCAGGAGGGTAAGTGTTCTGCCTAGGTACTTCGTCTTGAGCTGGTTCAAGATTGATTCGGCTTTACATCCAGGTGTTGAGTCCGCTTCTCGCATTCCCTTCAATCACACACACTCGTTGTATGCACACCCAAATGATTTATGCATCCCACAAGGATACTTCGACTGGCGGGTTAAGTTGGAACACGAATCAGCTCCAGTTAGAACACCTACGGGCATCCCAGGTTTTGACGAGATCATTGGCGGCGGTTTTCCCTCCGAACGCGTCGTACTCATCCTGGGTGAACCAGGTGCTGGTAAGACGATTCTTTGCTCCCAGTTCCTGTACAACGGTGCTGTGAAGTATGGACAGAGCGGCCTCCTTGTGAGCATGGAGGAAGGTCGAGGGCACTATCTTAGGGAGATGGCCCAGTTTGGGTGGGACTTTCCCAGCCTTGAAAAATCAGGTAAATTCACTTTCGTGGACGCTTCACCCATAAGAACCATTCCTGATGAGGTGAAGGTAGGAAACTTAACTGTGGGCAGACACGACTTCTCAATGATAAGTTTGCTTGAAGTGGTTCGGAACGGTGCGAAGAAGATTAACGCGAAACGGATCGTTCTTGACCCAATCTCGCTTTTGCTCGCTCAGTATCCTGATGATGCCCAACGGCGCAAGGCTCTATTGGACGTTGTGGAAGCAATGGCCGAGACGGGTGCAACCTGCATTTTGTCAGCTGAACTTCATCGTGTTGGAATTAAAGGGAGGGTTCTGCAGATAGAGGAATACCTGTCGCATGGTGTGATACTGATGCAGACAATAGCTACGGGTCGTACTATGGAGCGGACGATTCAAGTAGAGAAGATGCGGGAGACACAGATTGATCGTCAGCCTAGGCCGTATAGGATAACGAGCTCTGGGATCGAGGTCTATCCGCGAGAGACCGTTATCTAACGGAAACGTGTCAGAGCTACTGTACAGGGCCCAATGAGTTAGGTCCTAAGCTGTAGTGTTCGTCTCTTTCTTAGACTCGTCTTCCTTTGAAATTGAGGGTTCCGGTTCCAGAGGGGCGGGTGGGGGCGTTGTCACCATCGTCCATCCGATCCAGCCCGAGATCACCAATACCAGAAGTACGAAGAGGAGTATCGGGATTCCGACAGCTAAATCGTGCCATCCAGCAGGTAGACCTACCCACGGTGCGAAGAATGCTACTAGGTACACGATTGCCACGACGATTGAGATGAGGAAAATGACTAATCCGTATCCCTGGTCTTTGCTCAAAGCTTTCACAATCGTTGGCTAGATCTTAGGTTTGCATATAAGCTTTAGCAGATTTTGAGGCGCGAAATCACATTTGCTTGTAACCGGGCCTTCTGCTTACCAGTTCCGGGAGCTTGAGTGTTGATCGCGGATATCCCTTAGTGAGTTCGCTGATTTCCTTCTCGAGTTGTGCGACTGTAGCTTCATATTTCGCTCCGTCCCTTCGGCGGCGTACTGCGTATGATCGTGTATTCATCTCTCTCTGGCCGACAATGACTATGTACGGTATCCAGTTGCGTTCGGCCTCCCGAACACGTTTATCGAGACTCTCGTTTCGGTCGTCAATATCTGCCCTCACCTGAACGTTAGCCAGCTCCTGCGCTACCGTCTTAGTGAATTCAACCAGATCCGGTTTGACCGGGATCAGGCGTACTTGTGTGGGTGATAGCCATGTGGGGAGTGAGGGTTTGATGCCTTTCGCTTCAAGGATGGCGCATTCGTCTAGTACTGTGAAGAGGTACCGCTCAATCGATCCGATCACAGCTGTGTGGATGATTATTGGGTAGATCTTTTGTCCCGTGTCATCGGCGAAGGAGATGTCGAAACGTTTTGCGTTGCCGATATCAATCTGGAAGGTTGCAATTTCCCTTGGTCGTTCGAGCTCATCTATTATGTGGTATTCAATGTTTAACACCCAATAGTAGATTCCTTCAGGTACGAAGTTGAGCAGGACCGGTTTGCCCTCGCGTCTCACGAGCTCCATAACATAGCCCTTATTAGCGTTGAGGAAACTTTCAGTTATGTTATACACGGAAACGTAGTCCCGGTTTAGCTTTCCTATTTCTTGGTAGATTTTATTGTGAAGTTGCAAAGTAACTTGCTTTGATTCTTCAAGGTTCTTACAGTAAATGTGACAGTCGGGCATGTGAAGTTTTCTTAATCTAAAGGCAAGCAGGAGTTCACCGCTCTGTTCGAGACGGTAGGAATCCGCCACTTCGAATGTTCCGAAAGG
>CAZAGP010000309.1:0-3986 GCA_964484575.1 uncultured Candidatus Bathyarchaeia archaeon
GGTAACGTGAAGATTCGTGCACCGGTTGCGTCATGGATAGCATTAGCGACTGCCGACCCGACTGGGATAATACCAATTTCTCCGATGCCCTTTGCTCCGAATGGCCCGACCTTCTCGAAGGTTTCTACTGGGTCAATCTCAATTTCAGGTATGTCAGCGACTGTGGGAATTATGTAGGTCGTGAAATTGTTTGTTCTTATGATGCCATTCTCAATCTGAGTGTCTTCCGTCAGCGCGAATCCGAGTCCTTGAACAATGGCTCCTTCACATTGTCCAGTGTAAGATTGTGGATTGATCATTTTGCCGCACTCGGGGGACAGGAAAAACTTGAGGACTTTCGTGGAACCGGTCTGAGTGTCAACTTCAACCTGAGCAACGGCGCTTGAGTACATGTAAGATATGTGCGGTATTTCCAGTGTTCCTTGAATCGGCTTGCCTACTCGAGGCACCTCGTATCCTGCAATAACCTTCATCTCGGCACCTGAATTCTGAAGATATCGTGCGATCTCGGCGTAGCTGACGAGCTTCTTTGAATTCTTCTTTGATTTGACATGAGATTGTATTATCGATAAGTTCTCAGAATTTTCATGAAGAATATGCTGCGCACCCTTTAGGAGTAGTCGAATCATTTTGGGAGCTGCAGCGAGTATTGCGTTTCCTCCTCGTACAAGCGCCATTGATGCTGATGAAGTCCCCGAGTCTGGGGCGAGCTGTGAGTCGGCGCTAGCGATGGAAACCTCGTTGATGTCACAGTTCAAGGCTTCTGCGCCAATCTGCGAATAGGCCGTAATCGCTCCTTGGCCTATCTCGGGGCAGCTTACTCCAATTACAAATTTCCCCGTTGGGGTAAGTTGAATCGAGGCTGAGGAGAAATCCGGCAATGCCCCAAAACCGAAACCTTTCACTGCAGATGCAACCCCTACTCCTGTCTTGAGCCACGGCGCAGATGATTTTAATTTGTTCTTTTGTCTAGTCTTCCAAATTCTTGATTTTTCAGCCCTTACGAGAGTTTCATAGACACCAACGCTTCCACTCACCTTCAGTCCGAAGATACTCGTGTCGCCTCCACGAAGGACGTTCATCTTTCGTAAGGTTATCGGATCGATGCGAAGTCGTTCAGCGATAATGTCCATGTTCGTTTCCATGGCGAAGTTAACTTGCGGTGCGCCAAATCCTCTAAACGCGCCAGCTACTCCATTATTCGTGTATACTGAGTACGCATCGATATCTACGTTCGGGATTCTGTATGGGCCGCAGCAGTTCTCTACTGCTACATCGAGGACCGTTGGGCCCAGTGACGCGTAGGCTCCCGTGTCGGCAATTATCTTGACTCGGTTTGCAAGTAGTCTTCCTTTCTTGTCTACAGCTGTCTTAGTTGTCACAGTCATAGGATGTCGCTTCATTCCTGTAGTACCCGACTCCTCTCTCGTCCACACCATCTTGACTGGACGCTTCGTTTTCAAAGCGAGCATGGCCAGATGGATTTGGACCGTGTTCTCTTCCTTTCCGCCAAAGGCGCCTCCAACTGGACTGGATATAACTCGAATCTTCTCAGGAGAGATTCCTAAGGCTCTTGAGATTTGCATTTGATCTCTGTAAGGTGATTGGCCTCCGGAGTACAACACGACGTTACCTTTATCGTCGAGTAACCCAACGCCTGCTTCAGGCTCAAGATACATATGCATCTGGCGTCCCGTGTGGAACGTGTTTTCGACAACTACCGCAGCATCTCGGAACGCTTGCTCCACGTTTCCTCTCTTGAATGATGCATGTCTCAGTATGTTCCCCTGTGAATGCACTTTAGGGGCCTCGTTCTTCATAGCTGCAATTGGATCTGTGACTACCGGCAGCGGTTCGTATTCGACATCTACGAGTCGAGTGGCTTCCTCAGCTATTTCCTTGTTTTCTGCTGCAATTACCGCGATAGCGTCCCCAAGGTATCTGACCTTGTCCTGACAAAGAACAGGCTGATCGGGCGTTAGGATTCCGAATCCGTTTTGTCCTGTAACATCCTTGTAAGTGAGAACGGCTGCAACTCCGGGTAATGCTTCTGCCTTCGACGCATCAATCTTCTTAATCAATGCATGTGGGTGTTTACTTCGAACGACTTTTGCCCAGAGCATGTTTGGCATTGTCATATCCGAGAAGAATTTTGTTTCTCCTGTAACTTTGCCTCGTCCGTCTTTCCTACTGACGGATTTCCCAACCCATTTCAGTGTCTTCCTTTCAATGTGCATTTGCGCCCTACCCTCCTGCAATTGGAGGTACAATGAGTATTTCGTCCCCGTCGCTAAGCCTCGAGGCTGATGTAAGCCTGATTCCCTTCCGCACTATGTAGATGTAGTTCTTGTTGTCTACTGGAATCGAGTTCAGTAAATCCTCCACTGTCGCATTGCTTGCGAGGTCCAGCGTGAATTCGCGGCTTTCTAGAGCCATTGATGGTGCCCCGAACACTTTCACTTTAACTCGCAGATTATGGGTCATTCCTACACCTTGTTGCCTTCAAAAACCGCTTTGCGAAGTGCCTGGTAGACTAGTGAACCTAGAACTCTTCTCCTGTACTCTGCTGATCCTCTAATGTCAGTGATTGGTGATGCATCTTCAAGGGAAAGCCTTGCTGCTTCCCGTAAGGATTTCTCTGTGAGGCGTTTACCGGTAAGTGCTTGTTCGCAGGCACGGGCCCTTACTATAGTTGGAGCAACCGCTCCTAATGCTACTTTTACGTCTCGGTACGAATTTCCGCGTTTGCCTCTAAGGACCACAGCTACGTCAACGACCGAAATCGCATTAGCTTTTCGCAGGCCTAGCTTAAGATAGGACCCGGCATCATTCCTAGTAAGCCTGTCAAAGTAGATTTCTTCGATAAGTTCGTCTGGCTTTAGATCGATTTTGCGGTAACTGATGAAGAATTTCTCGATGGGGATTTCACGCGTGGCTGATTGGTTACGTGTTACAACAATTGTGCCGAGTGCGTATAGTGGGGGCAAAGTGTCTCCGGCGGGTGAAGCGTTTCCAAGGTTGCCGCCTATTGTAGCGGTGTTTTGTAGTTGAGTAGCGCCAATTTGTTTTGCTGCCTGAAGAAGAATCCAAGCGTGTTTCTTGATTTGTTCCGATCTTATGATTTCACTATATGTTGTAACTGCGCCGATGTGGATTCTGTTGTCTTTTTCTTCAATGAATCTTAGATCTTTGAGAGCGAGGATATTTAGGAGTTTTTCGGTTTTTACTGCGCCGTCCCTCAGTTGGATTATAATGTCTGACCCGCCTGCGATGATTCGGATAGTATTCTGATGCTGTTGTAGCAACGTTAACGCTTCATCTATTGTTTGAGGCGAGAGAACGTCAATCTGAGAACGCATCAAGGATTATACTCTCCGACTTTTGGCAGCGTCTTCGATTGCCGCGATTATCTTCGTGTAACCTGTGCATCGGCAGAGATTCCCAGATAGTGCCTCTTTGATATTTGCTCTGGTTGGGTTGGGATTTCTCATGAGCAAGGCAGATGCAGAAACTATCATGCCAGGAATACAGTGACCGCATTGCACCGCTCCATGTTTGATGAATGCCTTCTGGACCGCATTCAGCATACCGTTCTTTGCTAGACCATCAGATGTTACAATATCTGATCCTTCAGCCTGCGAAATGAGCACTAGACAAGAACAGACGGGTTGTCCGTTCATTATCACAGTGCATGCCCCGCATTCACCCTTGGCGCAGTCCTCTTTGGGGCTCGTTACGTCCAATTGGTCACGAAGAACTTCGAGAAGCGTGTAAGCGGGTGGACATTTCACTTTAATCGATTGTCCGTTTAGCTTGAAACGTATGTCGTGCTCCACCCGCACTGGACTCACTCCCGCATTCTAGACCTAAGAATACGCAAATATGTGCCTCTTAACCGTTGACTGAATTCGATCAATTTCCGTCCGGGGATAAACTGAACTGACGTAACTTCGTTAATCTATTTCGAAAGGCTCTTTGCCATCGTC
>CAZAGP010000310.1:0-2833 GCA_964484575.1 uncultured Candidatus Bathyarchaeia archaeon
TCCACGACACCGCCGGTTATGTTGCCCGCGCCGTCCGCGATGAAGCTGCCAGCAGTGGTGTGGGCTTGGCCATTCGCGTCAAACCCGCGCAGCGTGAAGGCGTAGTGGCCGTTCAGTTCAGCGTTGTTCGCCCCGGCGACACTCGCCGCGTTGGTGGTCACGCTGATCTCATTGTTTATGGGATCGGGATCGGCTTCGGGCGTGTTGCTCACCACGATCGTCGCCGTCATGGGCAGAGAGACCACGGTCACAGCGATCTTGAGCGACGGCGCCGAGGTCCCCGCGGTTATCGGACCGATAGTGCAGGTCAACGTTCCGGCGACAGTGTTCGTGCATCCTGCGGGAAGTGTTCCAAAGGTGGCGGCCGTGGTAGGCGAGAAGCTAAACACCGCGACGACATTCGAGGCGTTCGACGGCCCGAGGTTGGTAATGTTCGCGGTGTAGGTCAAAGTACCGCCGACCTGCGCCGGCGAGGGCGAGGCCGACACGTTCATATCGACGGAAAGGTCGGCGCCGGGGAGGAACGTCAAGGTGGTGCTGACGCTGCTGTTGGCGGGAGTGCCGTTCGTCTCGTTTTCCCGCACGTCCGCGGTCACGACAAATGAGCCGGCTTGCAACCCTACAAGCGTGACACTAATCTGGGCGACTGCACCGGGAGCCAGCGTCCCCAGGCTGGCAAAGCCGCCGTTGGGAATGGTGATGTTGGAGTTATCCGACCCGCAGATACCGACGCTCACCGTGCAGGCAACCAGTTTGACGCCTTTGTCGCCTCCCCGACCTCCTACTACGACTCCCGTCGCGGGCGTGGTTGTGCTCTTGTTGGTTACCTGCAGATTGAGAACGATGTCGCCACCTGCCGGAACCGGCGCGGGCGGTGTGTTGGTGCATTGTCCGGATGAATTGACGAAGCAGATCGAGAGGTCGGTAGTCGTGGTTACCGCACCGATCTCGGCTATGAAAGCATCATAACCCCCGCCCAGGGCTGGCTGGAGCGCGCTCGCGGTGACAAAACTACTGTCGTTGGTGAACCCCATTACGTAGGCGTTGCCGCTGGAACCAAGAGTGATATCCACGCCCTCGCTGTTGACCGGCCCGTTACAGTTCTGACAGTTTGCTTCTCCGCCCAGATAAGTAGAGAACAGCAGGCCCGTGCCGCTAGCGTTGACTTGCGTTATGAATGCTTCGTTGCTCTGCCCACCGGGGCTCTGGAGCCATATCGCGTTGGCGAGAGGAAAGTCGAAGGAAGACGTGGCGCCAGTCAGCCAGGCCTGCTGATTCCCATCCAGTGCGATTGAGTAGGCAACGTCCGTGCCGCTGCCCCCGACATAACTGGCGTAAGTCAGGGAGTTGCCCGAAGAATTTAACTTTGCGACTAGAGCGTTGGAGATGCCCAACAAGTTCTTCTGAAATGCAGTCGCCGATGCCGAAAAGTTACTGGCGTAGGTCACGCCCCCCAGGTAGGCGTTGTTCGATGAGTCGAGGGCAACTCCGTAGAGGTAGGTCGGAGCGTTACCGCCGAGCAGAGTCGCATAGGCCAGCGAGCCGCCACCGGAATTGATTTTGGCTACGAAGGCGAACTCGTAGCCGGTCCCAGCGTAGACGGTGGTTGGCAACCCCGAAGTGGCCTGCAGGGCCAGCGCAGTGATGCTGTGTGATCCCAGACCGCTGAGCAGCGACCACGAGGTCCCGCCGTTGCTGCTGAAAAACAGTCCCCCGCTTCCCGAGCCGGCGTAAACGTTCTGCGAATTGGCGGGATCGACGGCGACCGTCCTGATACTGACCGTTCCCGCTCCCTGGCTAAGCCCGTTGCTGACCTGCGTCCAGGTACTCGCGCTGTTTGTTGTCTTGAAAACTCCCTGATTTGTGCCGGCATATAAGGTGGCGTGATTGTTGGGATCGATGGTGAGGGCGCGGACGGAAGGTGTACTTCCATTGTTGTTCACCACTAGTCCGCTATTCATCTGCGCCCAATTGGCGCCGCTGTTCGTGCTGACGAATACTCCCTGGTCAAGAGTGCCAACGTACACGGTAGCGGAGTTGGTCGAATCAATCGCAATCGAGCTGATGAGCCCTGACGTCAGACCGTTGTTGGATTGAGTCCACGTCGTGCCCCCATTGGTGCTCTTGAACAAACCTTGGTATTGGGTACCGGCGTAAACGGTGCCCTCATTGGATGGGTCAACCGCGACGGCGCTCATGAGGGCCGCGGAGCTAGAGGTAGCACCGGGGATAAGTGTGGTGGCGCTCCAGGTGCTTCCGCCGTTCGTGCTCTTGAGTACGCCATTTACACCGTCGGCGGTGGCGGCGTAGACGTTCTGCGAGTTCTGAGGATCAAAAGCGATGCCCGTCGCGTTGGCTGTCGAGACCTGCGTCCAACTCGTGCCGCTGTTGGTACTTTCGAAGATTCCCTGTCCGGTAGCTGCCAGCAAAGTGGTGGCAGTCGTGGGATTCACTGCGATGGCTTTGACGTTGAGTCCAGTCAGGCCGCTGTTGAGCGGCGTCCAAGTAGTGCCGTTCGTGCTGCTGAAGATGCCGCCGCTGGTTGTCGCGGGCAGCAGTCCCTTCTGAGTAGCGGGGAAGTCTGTGGAGGTTGTAGCACCCGCGACATAGATGTTGTTGTTGGTATCTAATGCCAGCGCATCCACGAAATCCTGCCCCGATCCGCCGAGGAAATCGGAGAATACCTGGCCGGTGCCAACACTGTTGATCTCGGTAATGAAGCCCGTCGTGCAGCTCGCCGCCGGAGCACACGGGCTGAGCGCGCCGCTGGCCGGATAGCCGCTTTCGGCCTGGCCGATCACATAGACGTTGCCCAGGCTGTCCACCTGCATCT
>CAZAGP010000311.1:0-4169 GCA_964484575.1 uncultured Candidatus Bathyarchaeia archaeon
GATTATCTTCCTAGAAGAGATCCATACCTTCATTAGCAAATCAAAATTGAAGAAGATGCTTGCAACGCTTACAATGCTAGTAGAAATGGCAAGACAAGGTAGAAAACGAGGAATCAGCCTCGGAATCGTATCCCAACAACCTGCTCTCGTACCATCCGAGCTCATTGAGCTATGTAATACTAGGCTTATTCACAGAGTAAGCTCAACACCAAACGTTCACGTCCTTCGACAGTCCACCGGCAACGTACCAGAATCTCTGTGGAGCGTCCTCCTTTCCTTAGGGAGAGGCGAGGCGCTCGTGTCCTCACCATCATATGATCATGCTGTAATCGCGTACATTAGGCCAAACAAGTCAAGACGATTGCGCGTAGAACGGTCAAATGCAACGGCTGCGCCTAATAATCACAGGAAGGTAACTCAACCCAAAAGCAAGCCGAGTGTTCAATCTTGAGTGAGATACCCAAGACGAAGACTGGGATTCCCGGTCTTGACGAAATCCTCGAAGGAGGATTTCCTAGAAATTACATGTACTCAATTCTAGGTGCCCCTGGAACTGGAAAAACGACAATGGGCGCACAATTCCTCGTCAGAGGAGCAACGCAATACGCAGAAAACGGCCTTTACGTTTCGCTGATGGAACCAACTCATTCCGTCGCCAATAACATGATGCGCTTCAACTGGAACATGTTCGACCTCGAGAGCCAAGGCAAACTCGTTCTTGTCGACGCTTCACCGTGTCAAGACGAGCCAGGCTCAGAACTCAAAATACGAGGAGGCGTCTTAGGAAGCGAGAAATATGATCTTGATGGCTTAATTGGGACTATAGCAAACGCACGCAAACGAGTTGCCGCCAAAAGATGTGTTATAGACTCTCTCGCTTCAATAGCGAACGCATATCGAATAGAGAGTGAGTACCAGTTTAAACTCCACACATTCGCACGTGCTCTCTCAGAACTAGAATTGACCACGCTCGTCCTTTCAGAGTCGGATACCGTAACGATTGAAAAGCTGCCTCCCGAAACACTCCTCGCACATGGCAGTTTCCTACTCCACAGAGCCAGGAACGGCGAGAACGTCACTCACCTGCTCGAGATACAGAAAATGCGCGGAGTACGACTCCTAAAGCGGGTTATGCCTTACACGATAAACCAAGATGGTTTCGAAGTCAACCCCCAAGAATCAGGACCAGAAGAGAGTGAGTAATGACAAACGTAACAGCCACCGTTAACACTGAACTAGAGAAGCATCAGGAGATATACTCAGATCCAGATGCCAGGCGAATACTGCAATTACTATTAAGAAATATCACCGTCGTCATCTCCCCTCAAACTCTGCCGACAGACGAAGTCACATATCCTCAGTTGCAATCCATCCTAGGTGAACACGCGGCAGATGCCGAGTCAATTCTCTCACGCATGAGTGCAGAAGGAGTTCTCATTGAGACCTTATCAGACAAAGTCCCCACCTGTCCCGAATGTAACTCAAAGCAAGTGAGCACTAGATACCTATGTCCCCAATGCTATGGCTTCGACATCACTCGCAGTTTTCTCTTTGAGCATCTTAAATGCGGAAAAGTGGCGAGCGACGACACTTTCAGAAAGGGAAGCGAATATCTATGCCCGAAATGCCAGACCGTACTCCACAACTTCGGAGTCGAATTCAGGGCGATAGGAGCATGGTACAAGTGCAACCGTTGTAACAATTCGTTCAACGCAACAGTGCATTCACATTTCTGCAGACCAAAACACCACCAGTTCACCCCCGACAGAGCCAGACTCACGCCCATTTACGAGTACAAGATCAACACGAAAATCCTAAACGAAATCAGAAACCAAGTGCTCGTTTACGGAGACCTCATATCGTTTCTGGAAGACTGCGGACTCACAGTAATCGCGCCTCAAACCCTCCCTGGCAGACTGGAGCCAAGAACATTCGACCTAGCAGTAAATTCAAAAGGTCGTTGGGGCGCGCAGAAAATTCTCGTCATGGACATAATTAATTCGGACACGGGAATCGGAGCAGATAATGTCCGTGAATTCGCGGCTAAAGTAAGAGATGCCAAACCTAGTGTCAGTTACCTAGTCGCAATCCCCAACCTAACTAACGAAGCTAGAGAAGTATCTCGGAACCTGAAACTGACAGTCGTTGAAGCGACCTCACTCAAGGAGGCAATGGGCACTATACGGGACTTGCCAGCTATCAAAGAATTGATTGGTTGATTGCAGCAGAAAGGCTAGTAACCTTGTCCAACAAGCGAGCAGTCTCTGAAGTGATTGGTGCCCTCATAATGATCACCATCGCTGTAGTTGCAGGAGTCATCGTATACGTATACGCGTCGGGGACACTAGGATCGCTACAAGGCTCAAAGATGAGCCCACCATATATGGAAAGAATTACCTTGGATTACTATCAATGGAACATGACTTCAAAGACCGTCGCGCTAATCCTCAGAAATACAGGCTCTACACAAATTACACTCGCAGACTTCTTTATAGCGGGCAACCCGATTACTAGTGTTTCGTTCGGAACAGGTTGCGCGTCGGTTAGTCTAAATGTTAATGCCGCCGGCTGTCAGGTCATATTATCATATTCCAGCCTAACCTTCACATCAGGAGACGCGTACAACGTTCGAGTCGTTACCGCTGACGGTGCGATCTTCGACTTCTCATGCATCGCAGGAGCAACGAACTAAGCGAATTAGCAACTGGCTTTTACGTAAAGACCGTCCAAGACTGTTGTGCCAGAGAAGTAAGTGGGATTGCCGCCTTCCTGATCATTCGTCATCGTAGCCATTCCGGAGAATGTTATTCCGCCTGAGGGGGGATTTCCACTTGACCCTGCCCAACTCCATATGTTGATTTTGTAGATCAGTAGCACGGCATAGGTGGAAGGCACCGTGGTTTGACTCCCTGCTGGTGTGAATGCTCCATTGTAAAATGTTCCCACCAGAGGTCCTCCGAGTGTGAGCACTTGCGCGAGCCCGCGAGTTGTTCCCTGCGGGACAACAACTTGTAGGAACATATTCCCGCGCGTTATTACAATCGGCCCTGCCTGATCGTTAATTACTTTTACTGCCGCGAATAAAGAGGTATGGTTACTTCCGCTTGTCGGAAAAGCATCGTCGAAAATTGTCATCGTGACCCAAGGATTCACAAACCAGAGGTTCCCATAATACGAGCCGGTGAGGACTTCAGTTGAGTTTGGTTCCGAATGACAGTATTTCCCAGCAACGGCCGTGCCTCCACTACCGTCACTCACTGCGACAGGCTCATTCGAGCTAGCGTAGCCGGGGTTTCCGGACCCTTGATAAGCTATCCACATCACTCCTGTCGTAAGATAAGAAACGGTTGCCACTCCTGATGGAGGGATCGGCCATTGGAAGGAGAATACCCTTCCCCTTGCTGTTACAAGTGCTATTGAATTAACTCCATATGTTCCGCAGGATTGAGAGCACGGGAGCGTGTAGGTGCTGTTCGTGTAGAAGAATAACTCATGTGAGTATTCGGATGGGTTCACGAATGCAGATGAGGCAAGAAAATGAAACGGTGCAGGAGCATTGGCCGGGTCGAAGGTGCAAAGGTTTCCGCAACCAACTCCCTGACCCGAGGCACCTTGACTGTATGGTCTGGTATCAGTTGAATTAATGTAAATCCTGGCTACTTCAGTGCCAATCGCTGCGTTATTGCTGACGTACAGCACGTATTGATAGCAAAATGGGTTGCAAGTGCCCTGACTGGTTGTCAAGCTGTTGCTGTAGTATATGCCCGGGTAGACTGGCACTAGGTTTTCGGAGAAAGAATCAATATCATTATGGTTCATTGTTTCGACCGTATTCTGATATGTATCGTATTGTTGACTGATGAAGACCATGACGCTGAGAGCACTTAGGAAAAGAGTGAGTATGATTATTCCGCCTATCATGGAACTCACAGCTTTCCGATTTGTCCATCGCTTTCGCATCATAATCACTCCTATGTGCCAGGGATGTACATCCTAACCGTGTACGTGGCTTGATTTCCCCTTGCGCTAGCAACGGTGACGAAGAAGATCTGGCCTGTCGTCACTGAGGGAAAGTTTACGCCAAAGTTCAGATTAAATTCGCATACTTCCCCCACCGGTATAGTCACCGGCATACTAAGACCGCATGTCCCTCCGGAACCTGTAGGAGG
>CAZAGP010000312.1:0-4130 GCA_964484575.1 uncultured Candidatus Bathyarchaeia archaeon
TTGGCGTAGTAGCTGGAATTAGCCTAATCGCTATTGACACTCCACCACCGACCGCAACGGAGACCATAAAGGTCATTGCACGACAATTCGAATGGACTTTTCAGTATCCGAACGGCTCATCCATCACATTCCCGAATGGCACTACCAGAAATTACCCGAACGGAACAACAACTCAGAACTATCTGTATTTGAAAGTAGGACAGGCTGTGCAGCTTGAGGTAGTATCACTCGACGTGGACCACAGTTTCTTCATCTATGAACTCGGCATTCACATTGACGCAATTCCAGGTCACATTAACCATACCTGGATAGAAGTTGACCAACCTGGAACGTACCGGATTGAATGCACCCAGTTCTGTGGCACAGGACATTACACGATGCTAGGTCAACTGATTGTAGTACCTTAGGGGAGCATTAAGATTGGAGACAGCCCTAGAGGAGAAGGAGAAGCCTGCGTTCTACACTAGCATCAGGGGCATTCTGACCACAACACACCACACTGACATTGGGATACTGTACATAGCAACATCGTTCTTCTTCTTCATAATGGGAGGAGTAGCGGCTCTATTAATTAGAACTCAGCTGGCTGAACCCGGCAACGCCGTTGTGACACCTGAAATCTACGACAGCCTCTTCACGACTCACGGTACGACCATGATCTTTCTCTGGGTGATACCCTGCCTTGTGGGTTTTGGGAATTATCTTGTACCGAAACTCATTGGCGCGAAGGACATGTACTTCCCAAGATTGAACGCGTTAAGCTACTGGCTCTTCCCCGTAGGCGGCGCTCTCATCTGGGCCGGGCTTCCTGACGCTGGCTGGAGTGGGTATGCTCCACTATCTGTTTACTCTCAAGGTTACGGAATCGACCTCTGGCTTCTGGGGCTACTTGTCCTCGGAACATCCTCCGTACTTGGAGCCATCAACTTCATTCTAACGATTTACAGACTGCGCGCGCCCGGAGTCATGTTCCGAAATATGTCACTCTTCGTATGGATGATCTTGGTGAACTCCTTCCTGATAATTGGCGCGACGCCAGTTCTCTCAGCAGCATTGATAATGCTACTGTGCGATAGAAATTTGGGAACAGGATTCTTCCTTCCACAGCTCGGTGGCGATCCGTTGATGTGGCAACACCTCTTCTGGTTCTTCGGTCACCCTGAAGTTTACATCATGATCATACCCGCCTTCGGAATTATTTCGGAAATCGTTCCTGCACTCTCACACAAACCCATATTCGGATACGGGATGGTTGCAGGTTCAGGCATCATGATTGGAGTGTTCGGTTTCGGTGTGTGGGCGCATCACATGTTCACGTCAGGACTTTCCGACATCGCACGGTTCCCGTTCATGGCGATGACGCTCGCTATAGCTGTACCATCAGGAATTAAGGTCTTCAACTGGATCGGCACGATGATCGGTGGAAGAATAAGCTTGAAGGTGCCAATGAAGTATGCCATCGCGTTCATTGCCACGTTCTTCTTTGCAGGAGCAACAGGCGTCTTCCAGGCAGCAATCCCAGTCGACTATCTACTCCACGACACATATTGGGTTGTAGGCCACTTGCATCTGATGCTGTTGGGCGCTTCAACCCAGGCATTATTCGCTGGGTTATACTTCTACTTCCCATACATGACAGGTAAGATGTATAGTGAGAAATGGGGGAACATTCAGTTCATCATTACCGAGGTCGGCATCTACATCCTATTTTCGATGATGCTTCTGCTCGGTTTGGAAGGTATGCCTCGTCGATGGTACACTTACCCCGCGCAATACGCGACACCTAACCTGCTTGCGTCAATCTCCGGATTCCTGATCGGAATAGGCGTGATGATATTGGTTGCGAACCTAGTGTTCAGTTGGCTTCGGGGACCTAAAATAACCGGGGACCCCTGGAAGTGAAAGGACGAGCCGTGACATATTGTTCGTGAGAGGACGCGTTAGGCCAACACGGAGGTTACGGTCATGACAAAAGAGCAGGTCGTTGCGTTAGCGTTCACGGTTACTGCCATTGCGGTTGTCGGCGTAGTACTACGGGCGATTCTCACTCGCTAGCTTGCGACCTGAGTCTGCATTTCTCGCTGTAAGCCCACAAGTTCCCTTATCGATTCGACAGATATCGACAGTATACCTATTCGTATTGGCTCATTATGAGCAGCGTGCTCATTCAAGAAGTCCGAGCTTAATTCGTAGGGACCAGCGAGGTACAAGGAGCGCATGCCGGTTCTGTTTTCCCTCCAGACGTTAACCATTTCGGGTCGCACAGTCACCATGTCGTAGACAAACTCGGTGAGTTTATGCTCAAACTCTCCAGTCATCGACTGCGAGAACTCGTTCAGATGCAATTCTATAATTTCAGGGGGGCTCACTTTCGCCTCAATGCCTTCCTGTACAGTTGTCCTTGAGGGTTCAAGTGCGGGTGGGGCAGTGGTGAGAGCTCTCTCCTCCTCGGCGCCAATGTGACCCAGCGATCCGAAGATAGCATACGCCAACACGCCAAAGACCACTAGCAGTACCTCAACCCACCATCGCAGCTCGTTGTACATTTGAGGAATGAAGATTTGAAGCACTAAATCAACCGCGGCGAAAAGGCCTAATGCAGTCATGCAATATCCTACGTACTCAATATTCCTGTAGAAGCGAAATTGGGGTGGTGTCTGCTCCTCCACTACGGTCTCGATTCCAATCCCCGGCGCCGCTCCTGACTCAGGCTGGGTGCGAGGAGCAGGTGGTTGGGCAGGTCTAAGCAGGAAGAAAAGTGAGATGAAGAGGACCACGGAACCACCCAGGAGGACGTTCATACCAATTAATTGCGACGTCATCTCACGAGCTCCCGGTAACCCGACTGCGACGAAATTGAAACCGTAATCGATTAGCGCGAAGCCGACCACTAGGCCAATCAATTGATAGAGCTTTCGCGTGTCCAACGTGATCTCCTTCATCGAGAGGAATCGGTGGCTAATAAAATTCAACTTAACTTGTATTACGTAATCGACTTTTGAAAATGACTTTGTATCCGCCCCGTAAACGCTTATATTTCCTGAGTACGGCTGCGTTGGAGGTTTTTGGGAATGGATACGGCCGGCGAGATTTCGCGCGATGGCGTCGAGTACTACGAGCACAGTCTTTGGCCTGCGCTCATCGCGTTCGCGACGGGGCTTACGGCCGTTGGCCTCTTCTTTCTAATGAAAGGAGTAATGCTGGCTGCTGGATTCTTATTGGTGGCTGCTTCCGCGTTAATCCTTGGCGGCTTCTTGTACAGTGATACTCGAAATTGGTCCTCTGCCCTTTCGAAGTTAGGGAGGATTCCTAGGGACACCCTTGTTGGAGCTTTCCCTGTGGATATCAGTTTGACAATTCAGATAATCATATTGACGGAGCTCTTGCTCTTCGGTGGCGCTTTCGGAATGTACTTCGCCATACGGGAACGATTCGCCTTCTGGCCGCCGTTAGGAACGCCGATACTTGACGACCTGATTGCTCGTGTGCAGACACTAATCCTGATCTCAAGCAGCGTGCTCGTGGAATGGGCTATTTGGCAACTGAAGCGAGGAAAAATGAAAGCATTCAAGGCGGGGCTAATAGGAACAACTTGTCTTGGAGCGCTTTTCCCCATTCTCCAATTTGGCGTTGAATGGCCTCATCTTATCCTGAACAACATACTGACGCCTGCGACCAACTTCTTTGGCGCAACTTTCTACCTTCTGACCGGCATACATGGAGCCCACGTTCTAGTCGGAGTTATCGCTTATGGGTATACTGACATAAGAGCGATGATGGGCCAATACTCTCCTAAGAACCATGGATTCGTTAAAGCGACAGCTACATACTGGCACTTCGTCCACATCATCTAGCTGTTCCTGTTTGCGTTATTGTGGCAAGGGAGCAGAGTCTAGCTTGAAGTTGGAAGATTTCGGCACCTTCGTAATTTTCGCCGCGATATATGCGGCTTCAACCCTTGGGCTCCCTAAGTTGCTTTTCCTAGCGTACCATATCGAAATCGGCGTAATCCCCACAGCCTTTGTGGCGATATTCGGAATGCCCGCGGTTTTCGGACTAACACTGGGGCAATTCATCGCAAGTATCGGATTTGAAGTATCTCCAATGGCTATGCTTTCCCCCGTGTTCTC
>CAZAGP010000313.1:0-4585 GCA_964484575.1 uncultured Candidatus Bathyarchaeia archaeon
TTGATTCGACATCGGGAAGTCTAGAAGCAATCCGAGCAAAGCGCCACTGTATGATTAAGGCGAGTATGACTATAACTAATCCTAATTGCTGATTGCCTCCGAAAAATACCGCTCCACCCGCGAAAAATAACAATCCAGCAAGAAATCTAAGAATAACCCAGAACAAGTAGCGAGTCTCTAGCTTCATGTTCACTGCTAGAACCGCATTGGGGGTGCTGGTAACCTACAATTCAGTTCATGGGTTCATTTTATGGGGTAATCGCTAGTGGGTTTGAGGCATTTCGCGCAGATTAGGACCTTTTCTTGATGGTTTTTTCCCCATTCAAGGTGTACTTCATTGTGGTCGTCAATAACATTGTCAACGTCTCCTCTTTCGACGGCAAGCCAGAGACTGTTTCCGCACTGTGGGCAGAAGAATTGTACGCGATGAGGAGACATGGTGATTGGTTACGGCAGGAATGCTATAAAATGGTAATCGAAGGTCGTAGAGTTTAGTTTCCCCTCAGTATCCGTATTTCCTGATGCAACCCTCTTCTGAGTAGAAGTTTGATCTTCCCGGGCTAGGGATAACAGTAAACGCGTCTTTGTTCGATGAATCACCTTTCGTCACCTATCGCAGCCAAATTGGGCTTTAACCCGTGTTCCGTAAGTCTCAAATTCACATTTGCGAAAGTGGGAGGGTATGTCGCAACTTAACCTTGACGAATTTCATCGGGAAACTGCGAAAAAATGTTTCAACGAAACTTGGGATTATCTAGAAAAGAAGGATAGAGATGCTAACGACGAGCAGCAGATGCTCCACCTAGCACACACCGCACGCTACCACCGTAGCTTCGTGGGCACCGATAGGAATTTTGCCGTCGGTGACTGGCAAGTTTCCCGAGTGTACGCGGTTCTCAATGAGCCACGCCTAGCGCTCCGTTTCGCTAAGTCCTGCGTAGAGAGATTGGAGAAGAACAGTCTTTCTGATATTCTATGCACTGGATATGAAGCTATGGCGAGGGCGCACGCCGTAGCTAAGGAGTACGACGCTGCAAGAGGTTACATTCAGCGAGCACGCGACGCGCTAGCTAAATCGAGTGTAGATGAGGAAGATAGGAAGATATATTCGGACCAGATTCAGGAAACTGAGCAACTAATCCCTCAGTAAGGATTCGATGTGCGTTCTTAGACGCTTTTTCGACTACGGTTATCCACTTATTCCCTCCCTCAACCATTATTCCAACAGCTTCGGAGTTGCGGTAGAACTTTGTTTCCTTCAGGATCAACGTGTCTGATTTTAAGGCGTCGCATAACTCGCTCACGGTCCAGGATTTTTGCGTTCATGTTTGTTCGAATTGTGAACTCTTAGCGGAAAATTCTGGCGGCGCTAAAAATGTAATTATTACATTCCTTCTCAGTAATAGGCGATCTTTCTTGCAATAATTACGATTTTTTCTGGAAATACCTTAAGTCTCCCGGGATCATTGTGAAGCCAGCGTTGTTAGAGTGAGGGAGAGACATTGGAGTGCTTGAAATGCGGAACCGTATTGAAGGAAGAAGAAAACCATGTTGGGTTCAGCAATGAGAGTGAATTGCCTCCCAGACACAAGGTCTACACTTGCATGAATGCAAACTGTGAGAAGTATAACTATCCGCAGAGAATTGTGGAAATCTTACAGTAATACTCGAACGAATATTATCGGAACCTCCGTCGACATATAGATATGCCTCACACTCTATCTACGTGCGTGTCCAATTATGATCTTACGTCGTGGTGTCGGAAGGGTCGCAAGAACCTTTTGCCTACGCGAAGTTTGGGCTCACACTGAATCCCGTTGTGAGCCCGACTATCCAGTTAGGAAAGGCGCCTACAGGTCTTGAAGTTCCTAAACGCATACGGGTATGTCGTAGACTAAATGTATGTGCACAGGCAACTTACTCGTGAAAATAGTTTCAGCTTGTAGGATCTTGAAAGGTTCAGGCGATCGGTGCGAGTGCCATGCCTGTGGTTGCCAAACTATCCTAGTTCGTAATGCGTTGGACTCGGACCTCTGTGAGCATTGTGATGCGAGGGTTTGCTACTACTGCTTGACTGAGCATCACGGTAAGCATTGTGTCGATTCAGACGAGGAGGAAGCCTACACAATTGAAGAGGACGAAGAAGAGTTAGATTACTGAATTAGGATCAGCATGCTTTCATTGAGCCGATTAATCTGCGGACCGTAATCTGCGCCTGACCGTTACAATAGTAATAGTCGTAACGAGAATCATGAGTAAGTGCACTTCTGAGAGTTCTGGTACAGGGTAGGTTATTGAGAAGTATATGCAACCGGTCTCAGCCATTGAGACGGCTGGACCAGGCGTGACTAGTACAGAGAACGCGTAGGCGCTGTACGATCCTGCAGGGAATCGGCTGTTTGGTACTCTTAACACGCTAATCCGGTATGTGCCTCCTGCGGAGGCTTGGGTGTTAAGCGTAATCGGAATTGTCCCCCAGCAATTATCCAATCCCAGCCACACTTGAACGGTAACATGGGCGTTGACCATTGTGTCTCCTCCGAAAATCAAGTTCTCTCCTGACTGAGTGATAATGAGAGATATTTCATCCTGGTACGGGTGGGCTCCAGTCACTGTAGAGAAGGACCGCAAGGCGATCAGAAGTGCTATTACGAGCGCAAGTTTCGTTCGCAAGACAATTTAGTTAACACGATGATTCGTTCTTAACATTTTGCAATCACAAGCACGCTTGCTAAGTCTTGGGTAGCCTACCGTAGATTCCTTCGTTAACTCAGAGAATATGATTCAAGAACGTTCATGCTCATCACTTTCCAATGGAAGCGCCTGTATCGTTAGATGCGAAATCTTACATACTGATAGTATGATCTACATCTGGCCTTTCGTTTGGTTAGAGAAGAGGTGCGCAACGGTAAGACCATTTACCTGTGCGATTGCGGTTTAGGTTACGATGATATTCTAATTGCGTACGCTTGTGGGGAATACTTTGCGACTCACGGCGTGAACTCTGAGGAGATTACTAAGAAAGCGGTGTATAATCCTCGTAGTGACCGGGCGGCAAGACGAATCGTGCAACCATGATTGTGCTTTAAGCTGAGAACAGATTACTCCTGGTATACATAACGGGAGATGCCTTCATGGGAAGCAATTTCCATTGCATAAGTTTCGACTGCTATGGCACCCTGGTCGATTGGGAATCTGGAATCAAGACCACGATCAAGACTATCCTGGACGATAAGGGCATTAGGGCGGACGTTGAGAAACTATTCCGAATTCGGGAGGATCTGGAATTCGACCTGATCCAGAGCGAATATCGTGAGTACCATCAGATTCTTGCTCTCAGCCTCAAGGAGACGTTTCACCAGTTTCATCTGCCCTACAGTAATAGTGATGGTGACCGTTTGGTCGGTTCCGTTCCTGATTGGCCGATATTTCCTGATACGGTCGCGTCATTGAGGAGGCTGAGTAGAATTAGTAGACTCTGCATAATTTCGAACATTGACAGGGACATAATTGCTAGAACAAGGGACCGGATTGGGGTGAGATTTGATCTAATCGTTACTGCTCAGGAGGCTCAAGCGTACAAGCCCAGCATTAGACCCTTTCAGGTTGCGCTTGAGAAGCTTAAACTGAAACCAGTGGAGGTCCTTCATGTTTCTTCAGGTTTTCGGTATGATATTCCGCCGGCGCGTCAATTGGGTTTCAGGACTGCTTGGGTTAACCGTAAGCGGGAGAAGGCGCCGGTTGGGTTCTCCGCGGATTACGAGCTCAATGACCTAGCCGGATTGGCGGATTTTCTGGAGAAGGCGTAGCTCATCGTCGGCTAATTGTCTTCTGTGATTCCTCGTAGACTGGGAGTCCTTCTCTGGGGTCTGACCTAATCCGAACGAATGCATCCATTATTTGATGGGTGATGGGTCCGGGTTCGCCGTCACCAATCTCGATACCCTTCACTTTAACTAACGGCACAATCTCGGCAAGTGTTCCAGTTAGGAACGCTTCGTCAGCGTTCACAGCATCGTAGGGTGTTAGTGCCCTCTCGAACATGCTGTAGCCGAGTTCGCGTACGAGTTTGATTGTTCGCCTTCTAGTTACGCCTGGGAGTATTCCTGCTGAGGATGGTGGTGTGAAAACTTCCTCATTCTTAACCAGGAACAGATTTGTTGTCGTCGCTTCAGAGAGGAATCCGCTCCTATCAAGCATGAGCGCGTCATCTGCCCCCACATTAACGGCCTCAGTTTTGGCCATGACACTGTTAAGGTAGTTCAGGGATTTGATCTCATGCGACGTTGCGTCCACTGGGTCCCGACGAACGGATGATATGATTGCTGAAATTCCACGCTGCTTCATGATCACGCCGTAGGAAGGGTCTACGTGTTCAGCGATTATGATAAGTGAGGACTCGCGGCACTTTCGAGGGTCGACTCCCAGATCGCCGACACCTCGCGTTACTACAAGCCTGATGTACGCGTCGTTGAGCCCGTTTCGTTTCACCGTCTCCATAATTACCCTCGTCATAGCTTCAGGGGAGAGGGGGACTTTCAGCTTGATTGCTTTGGCTGAACTGTAAAGCCTGTCCAAATGTTCC
>CAZAGP010000314.1:0-15494 GCA_964484575.1 uncultured Candidatus Bathyarchaeia archaeon
CTTATGTTCTATCTACCCTTCATTAACAACACGGCGGCCTTCAGCGGGGAACTGAAGAATATCAAGAAATCGGCTTTGTATGGAACTGTTCTCGCAGTTGTTGTTAGTGGAGCCCTCATGATGTTAATACTGCAAATGTACTACAGTTATCTAGGTTTCAATTTCGCGATGCAAGCACCCGTGTCGTGGCCGTCCGCCCTTACCAATTCTGGTGTCACGCCGAACATGCTAACCATAGCTACCATCGCTGCCGGCAGCAACCCGGCGCTCATTTGGATAATGAACGTCTTCTTCGCCTTTTGGTATTTGGCAGCTGTTCAGCAAACAATCCTTGCGGATTCAAGATACATCCTAGCCATGTCCTTTGACGGCATCCTTCCTCGTAGACTGGCTGGTGTCAGTGACAGATTCCATACTCCAATCATATCAATTCTTATCGTATTCATTGTAACGGTTCCTTTGATTCTAATTACTTCCTTCACGCCAGGGTTTCCATATCTCTTCTCTACTACGGCTGAAGGCTCACTCTGGTTCGCGTTCATCGGCGTAACCGCGATCGTATACGGCTGGAAGAAGAAGACCGAGCTGAAGAATGTGTCAACCTTGCTGACTCTATGCGGTGTGATCATTGCTGGATTTTTCGCATATGTCACATATCAGTGCCTTGGCCTACCATACTTCGGCATTAACACAGCATCCTGGGCCTTGATTCTGGGTGTTTGGATAATAGGAGCAATAGCCTACCCAGCAGCCAAATGGTACTTCAAGAAGCAGGGTCTCGACATTAACATGGTATTCAAAGAGCTTCCACCGGAATAGAGAGGTCTGTAGGTCCCCCGACTAGAACAGTGTGCGCACACTCTTAGCGTGGGCTTACAGTCGAATTTTTCTTAGTTTAAGGTGTTTATCGAACTGTGTTAGCAAACGGTCTTTGCTGCCTACTCTAACTTCGATAGGTTGCATTTGCTTGTATGGTTCTAGTTGGCATTGACCGCTGGTTCTTCTGCAAATTGTACATTCACCTAAGCCGTTGGGCCGAAGATTATGGTGAGTCATAACGTGTCCACATAACTCACACCTTTCCCTGAACACCCGCGCTATCCAACGGGTCATGGTTCGTGTCCCATGACAAACTTCCTTACGATTCCTCTAATGCCTTGTGCGCGTACTCTCTTATCCAATATATTCGTCTACAGACCAGTAAGAGTTGGTACGAATAGTAGATAGATTCAATGCTTCTATGGGTATTGCGTTGAATTACTATGCGTCAATCGAGCTTTAGGAGACCTAGGTGAGTGGATTCACGGCTCCTTCAGGAATTCAAGCGTCAATGGCTGGTAGATAATTACCAGTCGGGTGTTACTTGGTTGACAGTTTAATAGGGGTCCCGTAATACGAGCTTGGCGGCTTTCGATGAAGTGCCCTAAGTGCTCTGCCCCCATGGATTTTCTGGGAAGGTATATTCTTGACGTGAGCAACGAAAGCGCTGCGCCTTCCCGCTTGCAGGCCTTTGAAGCATGGCGATGTGAAAAGTGCGATAGGATGTATGCGGATTCGGGTGACGGAAGGCCCCACGAAGTGGAACGGCTGCCAACAGGTATCTTGTATTAACCGCCGCGAATTTTGTCTCCGAGTGATTTTAGTTTTCCATGGTCTAAAACTTGTATCTTCGTATCTAACCTGACGTCTAAGCCAATTTGGCGAAGTAGCCCGTAGAGTTGTTCACCTGTGACTTGGCCGGTAAGTTGTCCTGTCTGAACGAGTTGGGCGAGCTCATTGAAGAGCCTATTGGCAATCGAAGGGTACTGACTCCGGGTTGCTTCGTATACCTCCCAGGCCCGCCCTACGAAGACACGCTGGAGGATCTGCTCGGTGGTCGGTTTCTCTCTAGGCTCCGTTTCCTGCTTTTTCGCATTAAGCATCCGCTGCATCTCCGCTAATCGTTGACGCTTTATCCGCTCTAGTTCACTGTCACTCAATCCCGTTCACGCCAATCTTCTCCCGGCGACGCCTATGAACCATTCAAAGTCATAAACGAAACGCCCAGCAACAATCCACGCATCTAACGGCTGCTTGTCCACGCAGTAGGCTTCACTCATCAATTCCCGGGTTTCCTCTGAGAAGTGTCCTCTAGGGAATCCTCCGATGAAAACCATTGGATTCGCTTCTTTCGCCGCAGAGTCTGCGACGTTGCGGAGAAGTTCCGGGTCACCGAGCCTAGTGAATCCTATAATCTTTGAAGGAGCAAACCTCTCAACAGAATGCTTCAGAGGACACTTTTCCAGGACGAGAAGTGGTTCACCCTTCAATGGCACTCTTCCCTCAGCGTACAATTGTTCGACCAACCCAACAAATCGCGAATAATTCTTGGGAAGCCTAATCTTGGGATTAACAGTGATCAAGTACCCGTCCTGCGTGTGGATTGCTACTTTGAGATGGTTCTCCCAGTTTAATGGGGTCTCCAGAACCTGCAAAAGTGCGTTGTGAACAATGTCAGGCCGCCCCATCTTCTCAGGGAATAATTCGCGGTTAGCCCGCGGTAACTGTTTCATCGCTGAATGATGAAATGCCCTATCAAGTAAGACTTCTTCAGGTAACTTGTGTCTCTTACTCGCGTAGCGCGTGATCTGAGCATGATTTCTTATCTCTTCCGGGATCCGCTGAATCGCTGCTTCCACGAAGACCAAGGTTAACGACATAGCAAAATAGCACATATCAGACTCCCGAGAAAAAGGTTACAAGTTAAGGCACGTCTTCAGGATAGGGCAAGCAGTTGAGTTGGCGAAACGGAAGTATCCGACAGATAGCTCGTGAACGCATAGCGATATTACTACGCTTAGCAAGACAGACATTTCCGGACAACCCCACTCTTTCCAAGAGATATGTAGAGCTAGCCCGCTTAATCGGTATGAAAGCAGGCGTTCGTCTTCCGCGCAGCGCCAAGGCTTTCATTTGCAAACAATGTGGGAATGTGCTTGTTCCAGGCAGAAACTGCCGAGTTAGAATTAGGTCGGAGACGGGAACAATTGTGTTAATTACTTGCCTAACGTGTGGCTACAAGAAGAGATATCCAACTGTGAGGGAACGACTTTCGAGAAGAACCGCTCAAGGGAACTGAAAGCAAAATCGAAGGTAACCGAACCCACGATTTGGATTGGAAAAGAAGGTCCTTCTCAGATGCTCATCCAACAGGTAAGGGTACAACTTGGCTCGCGCGAGCTTGTTAAACTCAAACTCCAAAAATCCGCCCTAACGCGCTCCGAGACCGAGAATATGGCGGAAAAAATCTCGAAAGCGACCGATTCTACATTGATTGACATAATTGGGCACACATTCACTTTGTACAAGAAGAAGAGTGAGAGTTCAGAGATGGCGCGGACAGGACTCAAGAGAATTACTGACCGCTCACGTTAAATTAAGCTTATATCGCGCTCTCCGATTGTAACGAAGCGCTCCGTCAAAGGATGGAAAATTCAAATGCCAACGCCAATGGATGTTCCTTCAGACCAACTCATAGAAGGCTTATCGAAGTTTCTGAAGGAGAATGTTGGTGAAGTCTCTCCTCCAAATTGGGCCTCAACAGCGAAGACGGGCTCACATACGGAACGCCCACCTACTAACCCCGACTGGTGGTACGTGAGGTGCGCGTCTCTAATGAGGAAGTTATACCTTCACAGCCCTGTCGGCATTGCACGGCTGAGAGTTGAATATGGAGGTCGCCTGCGTCACGGTACGCATATTGAACATTCAAGAGTCGCCGGTGGTTCCGCGATAAGAGAACCGCTGCAGCAGCTTCAGAAGGCCGGATTTGTTTCCGTAGATGGAAAGAAGGGGAGGAAACTCACAGCTGAAGGACTCAGCCTGTTGAATCGAATGGCTTCCGACATTCTGAAGAGTGCCAAGAAGGAAAGCCAGTAATGATGAATGAAGAGGACGATTACTCGGACGAAGAATTAAACGCAATAAGGCAAAGGAGGTATTCGGAACTACAACGTGCTGCTCTCGATGAGCAGAGGCAATCTGAGGCACGAAGACAACTAGAAGCGCAGAAACAGAACGTGCTTAAACAGATTCTCACTCCGGAGGCAAGACAAAGGTTGACCAACATTAGAATGGTGAAGCCGGAATTCGCTGAACAAATAGAGATGCAGCTAATTCAGCTCGCCCAAACCGGACGAATCAAAATTCCAATATCAGATGAACAACTGAAAGATGCATTGTCCAAACTTCAATCTAACAGGAAGGAGATACGAATAAGGAGAGCTTGAATTGGCCAGAAACAAACCGACCGCACGTAAACGCAGATTAGGAGCCGCTCTGAAAACTAAGAAAGCCGTGCCCACATGGGTGATTGCCAAAACTCAAGGTCACACTCGCAGTCACCCTAAGAAGAGACATTGGCGACGAACTAAACTGAAAGCGTAGGAGATTGACATTAATGAGTAACCAAGAGGACGAAAAAGAGGATACGGCCGTAGTTTCTCCAACGGAGGAAACCAAACCCGACGAAGTACTGGAAACTCAAGAGGCAACTGCTCAACCCGCCGCGGAGGAACCCTCAAAATCAGTTCCCGCCGCAGAAGTTGAGAAGAAGGAGGAGGAAACAGAGGAAGAGGAGATCGAAGTCGTTGAAGAGAAAACCTTCACAGTGCCTGTCGGCAGGCTCGGCTACTCAACTGATAGAGGCCACAGATCACCAAAAGCCGTAAGGGACCTTCGAGCCTATGTGGCGCGTCACATGAAAGCAGACGAGGTCTCAATAAGCAACGAGATCAACGAAGCCCTTTGGGGAAGAGGCATCAACAAGCCTCCTCGAAAGATTTCTGTCCGTGCAGTCAAGGACAAGGAAGGCAAAGTCATAGTTTACCCTGCGAAGACCTAGGCGGTATCTTGGTCTCCGCTTGCGGATCGCCGGGGTCCTAGAATGGCTGTGATTCTATCTGATGTGTTTGGGAGTCCAAACATCGGAGTGTACTGTTTCTGCAACGAAGAATTAGCCATAGTGCCTCCAGGGTTAACTAAACGTAAACTGAAACAATTCCAGGATACTCTCGAGGTCAACGTTTGCAGTACTACCGTGGGAGGAACTGCACTGGTAGGAGCACTCGTTGCAGGTAACTCGAATGGAGTGCTAGTGCCCCACACTACTCAAGATTACGAGTTACAGAGAATCGAGAAATATTCCAAGGTTATTGTAGACGAATCAAACTGGACGGCTCTTGGAAATGTAGTGTTAGCTAACGATTTCGGGGCCGTGTTACATCCAGATGCTCCTCAAGGGCTGAAGAAGAGTGTAGAAGCGCTCGAGGTTCAGGCCGTCTACAGTAAGATTGCGCTCTTACCATTCGTTGGCGCTTTAGCTGTGGCAACCAACAGGGGGGCACTGCTCAGCCCTAACTCGTCAAAAGAGGAGCAGTCGATAATTCAAGCAGCGCTAAAAGTGGGAACGGAACTGAGCGCGACGAACGGCGGCGTGCCATTCGTGAAGTCAGGTATACTCGCCAACTCTAAGGGTGCCGTGGTTGGTCCCCTAACACGCGGGGCGGAACTGATGCAAATTACTAAGGCACTGGGAGTATAAGCGACCTAGCCAACGCCTTCCGATCGTTTTGTGTTTAACGTCACGTCAAGCCTTGAAGACTTGATCCCATTTTCCTTGATCCAGTTCCTTCTGAACTTCGCGAGGGTCCTTGCCCTCAATTGTTATGCCCAAACTGACACAAGTGCCCATTACTTCCTTGGCCGCCATCTTAGTTGACTTTGAGTAGCTGCTTGGCATCTTCAAGCCTGCGATCTTGGCCACTTGTTCCATCGTTAAATTACCGACCTTTTCAGTTTTCGGGTTGCCTGAAGCTTTCTGAATACCTAACTCCTTCACAACGAGCGCCGAGGTCGTGGGCGTGCCGATCTCAACCTCGAAATCTTTCGTGTCAACGTCGACAACGACACGAACAGGAACTTTCATCCCAGCATAGGCTTTCGTTAAATCATTTATCTTGTTTACAATTTGAAGAACGTTAACACCAAGGGGTCCAAGTGCGGGCCCTAACGGGGGACCAGCATTGGCCTCGCCTCCGTTAAGTAATGCTTCAACTTGCTTCTTTTCGCCCAACTTCCGCTCCTCCTCTACTCACTAATTTCACGTAGTCCGCGTGTACTGTGATTGGAAGGGTAGCGAAGCCTTCCTCAAGCAGTTCTATGGTCACTTCTTCTTTCAGTTTATCAACGTCAGTAATCCTTGCCTTAAGCCCTCTGAATGGTCCGCTGATTACTTCCACCGAGTCTCCGGGTTGCAGGTCTTCAATAACTGGTTTTGTCACTATGAATCGGTCAAGTGCTTCCGGAGAAATGACTCCCTTAGTGCGGGCTCTTGCATGTCTTACTCCAGCGATTAAGTCATCAACATAGTGCGGACCTGCTGATTCTACGAAGATGTAGCCTTTCACAACATCTGGAGCTAAGACGCTTACGATTGGAAGTTTCTTGAGCGCGATTCGAGATGCGATCAGGTCCACTACGGTTCTCTCCTGACCGCTCGTAGTTCTAACTGCGTAAATCAGCGTCTTACGTTCGGTACTCATTATGGAGCAGCACCGGTTCCGGCGGTTGCAGATGTCTGTGGTAGAAGGTTAAGGAACAAGAATAGAATTCGGATTATGAACCCGAGGGAGCCTGCGATCACAACCCCAAGGAAGCTGATCTTCATCATTAGCGAGAGTTCGTCACGCGATGGCTTAGTAGTCACATGAATCAGTCTCTTCGAAGAATCAATGAATTCTCTCAGGTTCATGCTCTAATTCCTTCTTTTCAGGTTCCCAATTCTTCGGGTCGACATAAAGAGCGCGTTATTTTAACTTGGTTCTACGTTCAAGATTTTTAGTTGATATATACTTCAATTAAGGTTCTCAACCGATTGATTCGATTAGAGCCGAACGATGTCTATATTCTTCTCTTTCAGAGTCTCAAGTAGTAGTCTTCTTTCGGGACCTCGGATTCCTTTCCAGTCCAATACGGCAGTGTGACAGCGTTCTCCCCGGGTCTTTTCGAAGGCAGCGAAAACCATTCTTTCATCATATTCGTTAAAGAAATATTTGGAAAGGATATGACTGAAAGCGAAACCTTTCGTTCTGACTGCTGCGCTTTGCTTGTTACAGTAGTGGCCTCCTCCGAATCCTACTGCTGGGGTTCCCTGAGCAGGTGCTGTCGCCGCAGTCCAAATGGCTTCGCTAGCTGCTGAGATCGCATGGGGGTCTCTCCATTCACGTTCAGTGCTACCGACTTCAACGAAAAGTGTCGGAACCTCCAACTCTGTTGGTCCATGGTGTGTGGCCTCCAAGCTCACGGTATAGTTCAATTTGTGTTCGTCGCGAAGTTTATCCAAAGCCAATAATGCGGCACGTAACCTGGGGGGGCTCGTATACGAGAGGGTCTTCGGTTTGCCGCCCATATCCGAATTTGACGTGCAATTACCAGGCCAGTGAACTGTAAGCGTCGGCTCATTACTCTCACTTCTGTGCTGTGAGGCGAAGATCACGCAATCGACTCCCGAGGGCAAGTCGACCGTACCGGTATGAATTCCTTCGGATTCAACGTGCTTTAGAAAGATGTCTTCATGTCGCGAAAGGTCTGCTTCTCCTTCAACTGGGCTGAACACGTGTGTTCTAGCTAGTTCATTAGCGATATTTTGCGCTGCGATGTCGCGCCGTGATGCAATTACGAGAGTTGCCAAACTCAGCCAACTATCTTGGACACGATTTGATCAGGGTTGAATGGAATGAGATCTTCGTAGTTTTGGCCAACCGTCGCGAAAAAGATTGGTTTCCCTATAATAGTAGCCATCGAAATCGCACTTCCACCTTTTGCGTCAGCGTCAAGTTTGGTCAAAATCACTCCGTCCACAGCGACAGCTTCGGAGAAGATTCGTCCCTGCTCAACGGCGTCGTTGCCCGTTAACGCGTCAGCTACAAGAACTATAATGTCGGGTTTGACTACACGTGCTATTTTCTTCATCTCTTCCAGCAGGTTCTTGTTTGTCTGCATTCTACCCGCTGAATCGATAAGAACCACGTTGACGCCGTGAGCCCTCGCATAATTAGCAGCATCAAACGCAACGGCCGCTGCGTCTCCCCCATAATCGTGTTTGATTGCTCGTACTCCAATTCGTCGCGCGTGTTCCTCGATCTGTTCTATAGATCCGGTACGGTAAGTGTCTGCTGCGGCCATGATGACTGAGAAGCCGTCTGCTAGCAGAAGGTGCCCAATTTTAGCGATTGAGCTCGTCTTCCCCGTCCCGTTAACGCCGACGAACAGTACGATTGCAGGCCTATGCTCATTCTTGCAACGGTTTAGAGTTTCGAAAAACTTTGAATCTCCGCTACCTTGAAGCAGTTCGCGGAGGACATCTCTGAGCGCGCCTTTCGCGGATTCAGTTGGATCACTGAAGCGTTTAACCTGGACTTGCTTCAGTTTGGTTTGCAGACTGTCGCATATTCGTTTCGCAACTGAATACGCCACGTCATTCTCGACGAGAACAAGTAAGAATTCGTTCAGAATCTCTGTTACGTCTTTGTCCGAGAGTTCCTTCTGTGAGATCTTGTTCGCGAACCCGTTTAATCCAGACTTCAGTTTTTCAAACATTTTACTGTCTCCGCGACTCTCGAGGGCGGAGTGACTGAATGAGATCAGCTTGTCTTCTTTACACCAGCCTCGCGCTTCTCCATGATGTCCTCTAAAGCGTCACGGTCCTGCTGGTAGCGGCTTACAGTCTGCTGGAGTTGTTGCTCAATTGACGTCCTGGCTTTCTCAAGATCCTGAAGTCTACTCTTCAAATCTTCCACAGAGCTTTCAACATTCTTCTCCATGGCAGCACCTGCGCCAATACTCATCATCAGATTCTTAGAGTCGGCAATTGACATCCGAACGTAAGCCCCAGCCCCCACCGGGACTAAGACGGGGGCCCCGCCTTCAAGTTGTTTCAAACCGGTTACCGTATCGTGCGCAACGGTAACTTCGCTAATTGCTGCGCGTACGAATTCAAGTCTGGTTTGAAGCGCGTTAACGGAACCTTCCAAGAGGCGAATTTCGTTTGCCAGTTGCCTCACGATATCTTCTTCACTTACTTGGGGAGTTGTCATTTCCTGCCGCCTGCGTTTCTTCGGTTACTTGTTCAACCGAGTTAATTGTGATCTCGAATCTTCTAGCGCGATGCCTGCTTCCCATCTCAGCGTAAAGCCGCTGCAAGGCATGTTCCTGTTTAAGCGCGTTAATTTCAACAGCGAACGGGATTCGAGTCTTTCCCTTCTTGATCTCGCCCGCAATCTTGAACGTTTTAGTTTCAGACAACGAACACTACAACCGCGCCAATAGACATCAGGGTCTGCTATTAATCTGAAGGAACCGTGATCTGTTGTCTGAAAACGTTTTTATTAGGCAGTAGGAATGACCCGTTTCAAATTTGATCAGATCAGGCCGTGCACTTGATTGCCACTCGCCAAGGATGATGTTACTAGGGCACTGGGTGAGTTACGACAGAATCTGGTCAAACGGAAATTTACCCAATCAATAGAGCTTGTTGTAAAACTTCGGGAAGTTGACCTGAAGAAGCCTGAAAATAGGATAAATGAATCAATTACGCTCCCCAACCCGCCTGAGACGCCTCTCAAGGTATGCGTCATAGCTTCCGGTGACCTAGGTACCCGCGCTAAGACTGCAGGCGCCGACATGCTCGTTAACCGAAGCGATATTGAGAACTTGGGAAAGGATAAGAAAGCAGCCAGGAAATTAGCTCAAGATTACGACTTCTTCATTGCTGAAGCCCCTCTCATGCCGCTGGTAGGTCGAGCATTAGGCTCATTTCTTGGCCCAAGAGGTAAGATGCCTACACCAGTTCCACCGACGGCTCCCATCGAGCAGATTGTGGCAGGACATCGAAAGATGGTTCGAGTAAGGATGAGGGAGCAACCGGTTCTTCAGTGTAGAGTTGGAACGGAAGGCATGTCAGACGAAAAACTTGTGGAGAATATTCAAGCCGTGTTTTCTCGTATTGAGCAAAAGTTAGAGCGCGGCGTCAAGAACGTCGGAGAGATTTTGGTAAAATCTACAATGAGTAAACCGGTCAAGGTCAGCTTTACAAAGTGATTCTTATGCTAACCCGCCAAGTGGCACTCTGGAAGAAAGAAATCTTCTCTGACCTGCAAACCCTCCTAAGGAAGTACTCTGTGGTTGCCGTTGCAGATCTGCAGAAAGTACGATCATCACAGATTCAAGAGATTAGGAAGAAGCTTCGAGGAAAAGCAGAGCTCCTTGTTGCAAAGAACACTATCCTACAGAAGGCATCCGAAAACCTTGCGAGCGAGAAATCAAATGTGGATAAATTCGCAAACTCCCTTTCAGGCTCAAAGGTCCTAATATTCACTCAGATGAATCCGTTCGAACTGATTCTCTTCCTGGACAAGAACAAAGTTAGAGTTCCCGCGAAGGGAGGAGACGTCGCCACAGGCGAAATCACGATTCCTGCTGGTAACACGGGCCTTCAGCCCGGACCAGTAATCAGTGAATTCAACGAGGCTAAAGTTCAGACGCGAATAGAGGGCGGCAGTATCTTCGTCGCGAAGGATACTGTGGTCGCTACGAAGGGGGACGTAATCTCAACCAAGACTGCTTCGCTCCTATCCAAGTTAGGCATGAAACCTATGGAGGCTGGTCTAGGCTTGTCGTATGCGTACGATAACGGCCTAGTTCTTGGACCGAACGATCTTGCCTTCGATCTCGATCAGATGAAGTCACAGTTCTCAACGGCCGCAAGATCAGCTTTCGGCCTGGCGCTGGAAGCGAACATAATGATGCCTGAGACAGCCCCTGCAATTCTAGGTAAGGCATATCGGCAAGCATTAGCCGTGGGGGTAGAAGCCGGATTCTTCACTAGTGAAACAACACCAAGGATTATTCAGAAGGCGTACGCTAACATGAATGCCCTATCGCAGGCTATAGCTGCCATTAAGCCCGAGGCAATAGAGTCGAAGCCGGCAGTAGGCGCTGAAGGAAAAGGTTGAAAAGAGGGGCATTTGGTAAGCAGAGGAACCCGCATCAAGATCGGTGTAAATAATGGAATATGTATACGCAGCACTCCTACTCCACTCCGCTGGCGGAGAAGTAACAGAAGACAATGTGAAGAAAGTTCTAACCGCAGCCGGAGTCAAAGCAGAGGAACCACGAGTCAAGGCACTTGTAGCAGCTCTATCAGAGATCAAAATTGATGATGCTCTGAAGGCGGCGCAAGCAGCCCCCGTCGCAGTTGCACCAGCAGCGGCTCCAGAAGCTAAGAAAGAAGAGAAGAAGCCTGAGGACGAGAAGAAGAAGAGCGAAGAGGCTTTAGCCGGTCTCGGAGCTCTATTCGGCTAGTTTTCAGTATCCTTCCATTTTTTCCTTCACATTTTATTTCGCTTCCGCTTTACCAGAAAACGGTTTAACAGTAAATAGTCCCCTCATATTGCGGCGGAATAGTTGTCCGAGGATTACCTAGTCTGTCGTTGCGGAGCCCGTTTCACGAACGACGAAGGTGGGAAGAAATTGTATGATAGACATCAAGATTGGTGCGGAAAACAGGGCCTAAGCATGGACCACGCTAGAAGAACGGAGAAACGAGTCAGAAGGCGGCCTGAGGATTGAAGGGCTATCTCCAAGGCCTGAGCAAGACATATGTAATTGGCACGCGCTGCAGTGGTCGATGGGCTATGGCACTTCCCGCAACCGATAGCGCCCTTGCGCTCGCTTCCTACTAACGTAGAAGCGGGCAAATAGTTTTCTAGCTTAGTTTGCTTCGTTCTGCGTTGGCTGGAGGAATAAGTTAATGGAGATTACGGAGAAGGAATTTGCGGTCCCGTTCTTCAGAGAGAACAGTTTCCAACGTAAGAAGTGCGTATGCTGCGGCAGCCATTTCTGGACTCAACGGCCTGATCAGACACTCTGCGGAGACAGCCCCTGTGTCGAATACTCGTTCATAGGTAATTCCCCAGCCAAGAAGGCTTATTCAGTTCATGATATGCGGGAACTCTTCCTATCATTCTTCGAGAAGAACGGTCACACGCGAATAAGGCCGTATCCGATAGTGGCTAGATGGCGGAATGACGTCTTCCTCGTAGGCGCCTCCATCTATGATTTTCAACCCTACGTCACGGAAGGCATAACGCCTCCTCCCGCGAACCCGCTTGTTGTCAGTCAACCAAGCGTAAGATTCACCGACATCGACAATGTTGGGCCAACTCTGGGAAGACATGACCTGATGTTCGAGATGGGAGGCGCGCACGCGTTCAACTATCCGGACAAGGAAATTTACTGGATGGATCAGACCATCAGGTACCATCATCAACTCGCCACAGACGAATTCGGTTTGAAGTCGGAAGACATCTCATACAAAGAGCATTTCTGGTCTGGCGGCGGTAACGCAGGGCCCGATGTGGAATGTCTGTGCAGCGGACTGGAAATCTCCACACTCGTCTTCATGCAGTACAAGGTTGAAGGAGATAAACTCGCGAAGCTGCCGATCAGAACAGTTGACACCGGTTACGGAATAGAACGATGGGCATGGCTCAGTCAAGGAAAACCGAGCGCATTCCAAGTGATCTACGGTCCAGTTCTAGACAAGATCTTCAACCTCGCATCAATAAAGTACGATGAGAGTCTGGTTGCAAAAGTTGTACCCTATTCCAGCTACATGAACACTGAACTTGGAAACCGCATCGACGCAAGAAAGAAAGTTGCTGGACTCATTGGAATGCGCTGGGAGGAACTTGACGCTGCAATTTCACCAATCGAAAGCGCATTCACCGTAGCAGACCACACAAAAACAATCGCGTTCCTTCTCTCCGAGGGAGTTGTTCCCTCAAACGTTGAGGAAGGATACCTAGCAAGGCTACTGATCCGTCGGACACTCCGGATGCTTCGCCGGTTAGGGATAGAGAATGAACTGATCGCAATTCTCAGTGCTCAAATCGATTACTGGGGCGGGGACTTCCCACAACTCCTCGCGATGAGAAATGAAGTAGCCGAAGCCATCAAGTCGGAGGAGAAGAAGTACAGGAGAACACTAGAACGCGGGTCAGACTTGGTTAAGAAAATTGCAGCTGACCTGAAACGTAAGAACGAGAAAGAGATGCCAACCGAAACCCTGGTTGAATTGTACGATTCTCACGGAATTGTGCCCGATATCGTGAAGGAGATAGCTGAACCACTCCAGTTAGAGGTCACACCTCCCTCAAACTTCTACGGCATGGTGGCCCAACGGCACTTAGCGCGAAAGAGCTCAACTGAGGAGCAGCAGACCGACGTCCTAAACCTTGTCGACGTTGAGAAGATGCCGGAGACCACAACCTTGTACTACAAAGACCCATTTCAGAAAGAATTCCAAGGACAAGTAATTGGGGTGCTGGATAACAAGTTCGTGGTCCTCGACAAGACCTGCTTCTATCCGGAAGGAGGAGGACAACCCGGAGACATAGGAGTTTTGAACACCCCCAGTGGACCCCTAAAAGTTTTGGACACGCAGAAAGTGGGGCGCGTCATCCTACATCACGTAGAGGGAGATTCGCTTCCAGCAGTGGGCAGTACGGTTCGCGGAGTAATTGAATGGGATAGGCGTGTAAGTCTGATGAGGCACCATACAGGCACCCACCTAGTGCTGGGAGCCGCCAGGCGAGTTCTCGGCCAACATGCATGGCAAGCAGGGGCACAGAAGGGTGTGTTCTCAAGTCGGATTGACATTTCACATTACGATCGACTGACAGAGGATCAAATAAAGCAAATTGAACGCTTAGCAACCGAGGTTGCGTTACAGGACATACCCGTCGAGTCAGAATGGCTACCTCGCGAGAAAGCTGAACAAACTTACGGATACGTGCTCTACCAAGGAGGAGTCGTACCCGGCAGAGAACTCCGAATAATCAAAATCGGAGATTGGGACGTTGAAGCGTGCGGGGGAACACACTGCACAAGGACAGGGCAAATCGGCGCCATAAAAATCCTTCACACGGAGCGCATTCAGGACGGCGTTGAAAGGATTGAATTCACTGCAGGAACACAAACGCTGCGAGCCTTCCAAGAACAGGAGAAAAAACTTCGAGGAATCTCCGACACTATCGAAGCACCCGTCGAGAAGGTGGACCATTACGTTCAAGCCCTAGTTGAAGAAAAATCAAAACTCTCCCAAAGACTAACTGAACTCACAAGGGAATGGGTTGGTCGAGAGGCAGATCACTTGATCCGAAGCGCTAAGACTGTGGGGCAAGTGAGATTATGCGAATCAAGCTACACGCGCGGATCTGAAGACGACATAATATCAGTCAACAACTTAATCATCGAACGAGACCCCACCGCTGTCACCGTCCTATTACTCGTTCAGGATTCGGCAAGAGTCTTTGTTGGCGCAGGAAAGAACGCAATTCAAAGTGGAGTAAATGCTGGACGCTTAGCCTCAAAATTGGCAGCACTACTCGGCGGCGGAGGCGGTGGAAGAGACTACTTCGGACAGGGAGGCGGCAAGAAGGAAAACGCGCAGTCTGTTACGAAGAGCGCTGAAGACTTACTGAAGGCCATGTTAACAAGATGATCAAGATGCCCGCCGATTGGAAGAATATTGATGGCAAATGGCAAACCGCATGGGAAAACTCGAAACTGTTCGAAGCAGACCCTGACCCGCTCCGAGCAAAATGCTTCGTCACTTTCCCATTCGCGTACATGAGTGGCCCACTGCATGTGGGAAGTGGATACACTGCCGCTAGAATAGACGCTTACGCCCGATACATGCGGATGCGAGGATACAACGTCCTTTACCCCTGGGCATGGCATTGGACAGGCAAAACAGTTGCAGGCGCAGCTGAACGCATCAAGATGGGTGACGAGAAAGTCATTAAACCAATCTTAGAAGTTGACGGCGTACCTGAAGAACATCTGAAACAATTCATAGACCCAGTATACATGGCACGATACTACACTGATGCCAATCGTGCCGCAGTCAAGAAGCTAGGAATGTCAATAGACTGGCGCAGGGAATTCCACACAAGCTCACTAAATCCCGCATTCAACAAATTCGTGATCTGGCAGTATCTCCGCTTAAGGGACAAGGGATACGTAGCTAAAGGCACACATCCAGTAGTCTGGTGCCCCAAAGACGAGAGTCCAACAGGGGACGCAGACCGATTAGAGGGCGAAGGTGTCCGTCCTGAAGAATTCATCCTCATGAAGTTCAAGCTAGGAGACGTTTTTCTCCCCTGCGCAACATTCAGGCCTGAAACAATCTATGGCGTAACAAACCTCTGGGTCAACCCTAACGGGGAATACGTGGAGGCAGAAGTCAACTCAGAACGGTGGATCATAAGTCAACCTGCCGTCGAAAAACTGCGCAACCAGCTTAAACAGGTAAGAGTACTTCGAACCCTGAAAGGCGCTGAGCTCGCGGGAAAGCAGTGCGAGGACCCAATCCTAGGAAGGAAGCTCATAAT
>CAZAGP010000315.1:0-3127 GCA_964484575.1 uncultured Candidatus Bathyarchaeia archaeon
AACTTGCCTTTATTCTTCGTTGCAAACTTGATGACTCGATTAACCTCTTTCAAAGTACCTTCCTCTTCGCTCAACCTCTCGCATCTTTTCCACAACCTCAGCGGAACTCGTTAACCCTACCACTCGGCTGTAGCCCTCAATGAACGATTTGAATAGTTCAGCATGAAACAAGTAATGTGTACTTCGCATCGACCGGTTTAGAAGTAACAGATCGACTCCCATGGCCTCCGACTCTTTCGAAAAGCCGCCAAGGCCAAAATCAATTATGAATAGCTTCCCGCGTTGAGAGATGACGTTTGAAAGCGTGATGTCTCCGTGCACTATCCCGCCCAAATGCATTATGGCAAGAAGCTCGCCCAAAGCCCTACAACGTGCTCGCCTTTCCGATTTTGACACAACATGTAACTCATCCTTCAAAGTGCGCCCAGCGATGTAATCCATAATCAAAGATGAGGAGTCCTGGTCGATGTGTTGTACTGTGGGAACTGATACCCCCAGTTTTCGTGCCTCCCGGAGCATAGTAGCCTCATGCGAGGTTCTTAGATGACGAATGTTGTCGTCAAGCATAGGAACTCTATACGATTTTGGTATTCTGTGCTTCCGAATCGCTAATTCGCCGAACCATTCTTGTAAGTAGATTTTAGCTTCGGCACCGGTGTAAATGAGAGCTGGAAGTTCACGTTCTCCATGGAATGTCAACGTCTTCAAGCCTCCACCTAGGTCTTACGTGTGAATTCTCCACTTGCACTACCAATCCCGCTTTCAAGGCAAGGACTCCAGTCCACGCGATCTGTGCACCATTGTCGCCTGTGAACGGTGATTTGACCGTGTAGCAAACAGCATCATGAATAGCAGCTACTTTTTCGAGTTTATCCTTTAGCGACCTGTTCGCTGCGACACCGCCTGTGAGAAGAATTTCCTTCTTGCCAGTATACGCTAGAGACCTCTCAACGGCCTCCGCTAGCATCGAACAGGAAACCTCTTGCATCGAGTAGCAAACGTCCTCGAGTCGTTCTCCCGAACGCAATTTGGCCAGAGCTGCGGTCAGCAAACCGGAGTAGGACACGTCATTTCCTTTTACAACATAAGGAAGTGGGATGAATTTTGAAGCATTTTGCGTCAACTTCTCGATCTGTGGACCAGCAGGAGAAGGGAGGTTTATTTCCCGAGCAAACATGTCAAACAAGTTGCCTATGGTAATGTCTTCAGTCTCGCCGAATATTCTCCATCGCCCCCCGGAAAATGCTGCGATCGCAGTGTGACCGCCTGACACTAATACTACAAGAGGGTCCTTGGCCCCAGTCGTCAGGTTCCCGATTTCAATATGACCAATCGCGTGGTTAACCGGAATCAAAGGTATTCTTAGATATGATGAAAGTGACCTAGCAACGGTAGCTCCAACTCTTAGGCATGGCCCTAAGCCTGGGCCCAGCGCGATTGCTACTCCCTTCAGGTCGCGCGCCGAAATATTGGCGTGCTCCAGCGCCTCAAGCAGTACTTTCGCGGCGACCACACTATGGTGCTCCGCAGCTTCTCGAGGATGGATCCCGCTTCCCGCCTCCGACTTGTAGACGTCTCGAATATCTGACAGGATCAGCCCTGATTCATCCACGACACTGGCGCCGAAAGTGTGCGCAGTGGATTCGATTCCCAGGTAGCACAAGGTGCTCGCAGTTCATGAGCGTGCGAGTTACAAAAACGTCACGACTGAGTTAGGTAGATTAAAATACAGATTAGAGTTGCGTGAGATACTGAACAGCCTAAGGTGCCGCTCATGAAAGGTGACCGACAAATCACTTAGCAAACGATTCAAGAGCACTGAGAGTCTGCGTAGTCAATTCCCTGAGAAGCGGCCAATTGGTTTAAAGTATCTTCCAGGTTGGACTGAGCATCCTTGGCATGTGAGGGTATGTCGGAGTGTACAGCAAGGTCAAGCTTGACGTGAATTTTCCCGAGCTGGAGCACAGAATACTCGCGCTCTGGAACACAACGAAAGCATTCGAAGCATTAAGAGTACTTAACAAGAACGCCGAGCGCTGGTGTTTCATAGACGGCCCGCTAACTGCGAACAATCCGATGGGGGTGCACCACGCTTGGGGGCGCACGTACAAGGACCTATTCCAGCGATTCTACTCCATGAAAGGATTCAACCTTAGATTTCAGAACGGGTTCGACTGTCAAGGATTGTGGATTGAAGTTGAAGTCGAGAAGGAACTTGGTTTCAAATCTAAACGTGACATCGAAGCCTTCGGTATTTCTGAGTTTGTGAAACGCTGTAAACAGCGTGCTCTTAAGTTCTCAAGTGTACAAACCCAGCAGTCAATCAGACTCGGGTACTGGATGGATTGGGATGACCCATCCAGGATAGAGGATCTGGCGGACAAACTCAACTATCCCGAGACGATCATCGAGTATACGGGGACCACCGGGGAGAAAGCCACCGGAACCGCTGAACAGATCGTAGGAAAGCTAGGATCAAGAACCCTAGGCGGATCATATTACACGCTGTCTGACGAGAACAATTATTCGATCTGGGCGTTTCTGCAGAAATGTCATGAACGGGGATGGATCTACAAGGGCACAGACATAATGCCTTGGTGCCCGCGATGTTCTACCGCCCTCTCGGAGCATGAAATCGCAACAGAGGGCTACAAGGAAATTGTCCATTCAGCACTCACCGTGAAGTTCCGAATCGAGGGTAGACCGAACGAAGCTCTCTTGGTCTGGACAACGACACCGTGGACACTAACATCAAACGTCGCGGTTGCAGTCAACCCTGAAATAACTTACGTCAAGATACGCAGGCAAGATGAGATCCTGTACCTAGCAAAGGCAGCTTTGCCGAAGCTCCCAGGAAGCGCCGAGACGCTACAGGAATTATCGGGAGCTGAGCTCGTTGGCCTCAAGTACAACGGACCATTTGACGAATTAGAGGCTGTAGAGAAATCTGGAACTGTCAGAACGCACCGAGTTATCCCATGGAATGACGTCAGCGAGGTTGAAGGCACCGGGCTTGTTCACATTGCCCCTGGAGCAGGCAAGGAAGATTTCGAATTAGGCAAGATACATGGACTGCCCACGCTAGCCCCTATCAATGAATATGGAATATTCGTTGAAGGGTATGGCG